>JALZUY010000325.1 GCA_023301395.1 Nonlabens sp. | reverse complement strand
GATGGAAATCTCCTATATACTGCGATAATCGCGTAACACTCTCGCATCCAGCTATTCGTAATTTCCTGCGTGAACAATTAGCTAGTCAGGTTGAAGAACTTTATGGCAAACCAGATGTTATAGCTGGCGTAGCAACTGGAGCTATAGGAATAGGTATGCTCGTGGCAGACTATTTAAATCTTCCATTTATATACGTAAGACCCGAAGCAAAGAAACATGGTCGTCAAAATCAAATTGAAGGACATTTTGAGAAAGGACAAACTGTAGTAGTTATTGAAGACTTGATAAGTACTGGCAAGAGTAGTTTAAATGCTGTAACGGCTTTAAAAGAAGGTGGCGCAAACGTAAAAGGAATGTTGGCACTATTTTCGTACGGTTTTGAATTTGCACAAGAGAACTTCAAAGAGTTTGATTTGAAGTTGCACACCTTAAGCGATTATGATCACTTAATATTACAAGCTCAAAATACGGGACACTTCTCTGACCAAGAAATTGAATTATTAAAAAGCTGGAGGAAAGCCCCTAGCAGCTGGACAGGAAAATAAAAAAACATGAATTTAGAAAGCCGTACGGTACAAACTCAAAAAACACCTCAAGAATTATATGAGTTCTTAACTCAGGTAGAAAACTATAAGGAATTAATGCCTGAGGACACTAAATTTGAGACACATGGAGATGATAAGTTTTTATTTGGCCTCAAAGGAATGCCTGAAATTAAATTAGGATTACAAGAATCTATCCCTTTTACTTCAGTCGCTCTAGGCTCCACTAGTGATAAACTTGCATTTACTTTAACCTGTAATATTGGTCAAGTGCCAAATGGATCACAAGCTCAATTATTATTTAATGGAGATTTTAATGCAATGATGGCCATGATGATTAAAGGCCCTATTAATAAATTCCTAGAACAACTTGCTACTGGAATAGAAAAACTCTAGTACTTCCAGCGTACCTGTTTTAAATCATAAGCAATGAATTGCCCTTCTTTATTAAGGAGTAACTCGCCATTTTTATTTACTCCGCAAACTGTTGCTTGAACAGTCTCGTCTTCTATTTCAAAATTCATTTGCTGCTTGTACTTGAAAAAATGAAGAATATACTTTTTAATCGTCTCTTCTTTATTCTTGAGTGCTTGATCGAGATGAACCAGAAACCGAACTAGTAATTTTTCAAGATTAAACGTTCTACCCGTGATATTCAATAATGAAATTGCGTGTGGCAATCCTTCAAATTCTTCTTGATTCACATTAAGACCTATTCCTACAATGGAATGAGTCAACACACTTTTTTGAAAAGTATTTTCTATTAAAATCCCTGCAAGTTTCTTTTGGACTGACAGGATGTCGTTAGGCCATTTAATTTTAGCTTTCACATTCAAATCATTTTTAAGCCATTCTATCATAGCCACAGACACTATTTGATTGAGTTCAAAAGGTGTTACTCCATCAAGTCCATCTTTCACTAACACACTAAATGTTAAGTTTTTACCATCTTCAGATTGCCATGATGTACCGCGATTACCACGACCTAGAGATTGAGAAACACTATATATAGCAGTGAGATGAGGTATCACGCTTTCACGAAAGCGTGCTCTCAATTCATCATTTGTTGATGTAGTGGCATGTAATTTGACTATTTGCAAGAGGCTATTTATCTTTAGATTAAGTTTTATTTTGTACTACTGCTGGTAAAAAAAGAATAAATTTGTCGTAACAAAAAATATTTAATGACTAAAGAAAAAGTTTCTACTGATGCGTTAATCGCTCAAATTATAGCTGGGATAGAAGATGTTAAGGGCAACAACATTACTATCATGGACTTAAGAGAACTAGAAAACACGGTAACGAGTTATTTCATTATATGTAATGGTAACTCAAACACTCAAGTTAACGCTATTGTAAACTCCGTACAAAGAAAAGTGAGTAAGGAATTACATGAGAATCCATGGCATGTAGAAGGTTCTTCTCAAGCAGAATGGGTACTTATGGATTATGTCAATGTAGTAGTGCATGTTTTTCAAAAGCCGGTAAGGGAATTTTACGACCTTGAAAGTTTATGGGGAGATGCAAAAACGACTGTTATTGAAAGTGCTTACTAATTTAAGATTACACAAAACCAATGTCTGAAGAAAATAAATCAAATCAAAAGTCGGGTAATAAAAAACCAATTCTACCAGGAAGTGGAAAACCTAAATTTAGTATGTGGTGGATTGCAGCACCTATTGCTATTGCTTTTCTAGCCTACAGCTGGATGGCAAACACTGAAAATTCTGATAAAAAAATCACTTATTTAGAGTTTTTTGAGTACTTAGATGAAGGACAAATCGAAAAAATCGAAGTAATAAGCAACAGAGCAACTGCAAAAGTATTTTTAACTACCGAAGCTACGAAGCTTGATGATCATAAAAAGACTAAAATTGAAAAGGGTTTTGACGGTAAACAATTACCTAACTACTTTTTTGAATTTGGTAATCAAGAGACTTTCCAGGGAGAATTAAAACAGTCTATCCAACAGAATAATCTAGAGACTAAGTATTTTTTCAACAATGAAAAAGAAGGCCTATCAGACATTTTCATTACTTTATTACCTTTCATAATCATTATAGGTCTTTGGATTTTTATCATGAGACGCATGAGTGGCGGCGGTGGCGGCGGTGCAGGAGGACAAATTTTCAATATAGGAAAATCAAAAGCAAAACTGTTTGATCAAAAAACAGATATTAAAACAACTTTTAAGGATGTAGCTGGTCTTGAAGGTGCAAAAGAAGAAATTCAAGAGATTGTAGATTTCCTGAAAAATCCAGAGAAATATACTTCTCTAGGTGGTAAAATCCCTAAAGGTGCATTATTAATAGGTTCTCCTGGTACTGGTAAAACCTTACTTGCAAAGGCTGTTGCTGGTGAAGCAAAAGTTCCTTTCTTTTCATTAAGTGGTTCTGACTTTGTAGAAATGTTTGTAGGTGTAGGTGCTAGTCGTGTACGTGATCTATTTAAACAAGCTAAAGAAAAGTCTCCGTCAATTATATTCATTGATGAGATTGATGCCATAGGACGAGCAAGAGGAAAATCAAATTTCTCTGGATCTAACGATGAACGTGAAAACACATTGAACCAACTTCTTACTGAGATGGATGGCTTTGGTACTAACACAAACGTAATTGTTCTTGCCGCTACTAACCGTGCAGATATTCTTGATAAGGCGTTAATGCGTGCTGGACGTTTTGATAGACAGATATATGTTGATCTACCAGATGTTAATGAACGTGAAGAAATTTTTGAAGTTCACTTAAGACCACTTAAAAAAGTGGCTAACGAACTTGACACTTCTTTTCTGGCTAAGCAAACTCCAGGTTTTTCGGGAGCAGATATTGCTAACGTTTGTAATGAAGCTGCATTAATAGCAGCTCGTAAAGGAAAAAAAGCAGTCGACAAACAAGATTTCCTTGATGCAGTCGATCGTATTGTAGGTGGTCTTGAAAAGAAGAATAAGCTAATCACTCCATCTGAAAAGAAAACAATTGCATACCATGAAGCTGGTCACGCCACAGTAAGCTGGATGACTGAGCATGCTGCTCCACTTGTAAAAGTAACCATCGTACCACGAGGACAATCACTAGGTGCCGCATGGTACTTACCTGAAGAAAGACAAATTGTACGTGCAGAGCAAATGCTTGACGAAATGTGTGCAACTATGGGTGGTCGTGCCGCAGAAAAAGTAATTTTTGATAAAATTTCTACAGGTGCATTGAGTGATCTTGAAAAAGTAACAAAGCAAGCACGAGCAATGGTTACTATTTACGGCCTAAATGAAAAAGTAGGAAACATTACTTATTACGATTCCAGTGGTCAACAGGAATACAGCATGTCAAAACCTTATAGTGAAGAAACTGCTGTTATTATAGATCAGGAAATTTCTAAAATCATTGAAGCTCAATACCAAAGAGCTATAGGTATACTTGAAGAAAACAAAGATAAACTGACTCAACTAGCTGAAGTATTATTAGAAAAAGAGGTTATTTTTAAAGATGATTTAGAGCATATTTTTGGCAAACGACCATTTATTAAAGAAGAAGCTATCGCTTTAAAGTCGTCAACTAGGACTTTCACTTCTTCTAGTAAATCACAGGAGGAGGAAGAATAGTTTGTTACTACTGTAATAAGTAACTATATTTACCTTATCCCTAATATTAATCGTCATACCATAGATGAGTATTTTCAAAAAACTCTTCAAAAAATCAACTGATTCTGAATCCTCTCAGAACCATGACAGTGGGCGTTCTAAATATATGCCTGAGGAAAAGCTCCCGTTAGATGAACGTTTTATTCATAATTTCACAACGCAAGGTGGTCGTTTTTTATATTCTCTTGACGAGAATGAGGTACAAGCAAATTTTGAAGATGTTCTCGTTGAACACGATTTTTACGAAACAAATGTACTTTGCAATGATCAAAATTTAAGAAATCGCTTTGATGGATTCAACCTTCATTTCTCAGAGTTACATGATGACTGTAGTTTTTTTCTAACCACTTGCGAATATGTAATAGCTGATAATGGAGCGATCTTGTTCTCTTCAAATCAATTAAAAGAAAAAAAACCAGCGGATTTCCCTGACACTATGATAATTCTTGCAACTGCAAGCCAAATTGTGGAATCAATAGGAGAAGGTTTGCGAGGTATTAAGCACCGTAGTGGATCAAATATACCTACAAACATTACAACGCTTAAAAACTTCCAAGAACCTAAAACACAAGAGAAAAAAGATCTTATGAATTACGGAGTTCCTAATAAGAGAGTTTACCTTGTATTACTAGAAGATTTATAGAATGCGTGAGTTATTAGTACGTTCTGTTTCTGGAATAATGTATGTATCACTAGTTGTAATGAGTGCATTACTTTCTAGAGATCTTTTTATACTTTTATTTTGCGTATTTGCATTTATTTGCCTGATCGAATTAATGCCAATGATTCGTTTAAAGCAATGGTTAATTTACCCTATGCTTCCTATAAGCTACTTCCTACTAGTTTGGTACGACTGGCCTGTATCTTATCAGCCCTATTATCAATATGTGATTTATGGTTTATTATCAGCTACATTATTTGTCAATATTTATTTAATTAGAGACCTTGTTCTACTTAACAGAATACCTTTATTTAATACTAAGAAACATATCATCGCTCTACTCTACCTCATCGGTAGCAGTTTATTCTTAGCACTAATTCCTAACGTAGTAGAAGAATATAAGCCTGAGTTACTCATAGGTATCTTTAGTATAATATGGGTGAATGATAGTTTTGCTTATCTTACAGGGAAGAATTTTGGTAAACACAAACTACTTGAACGCATATCTCCTAAGAAAACTATTGAAGGTTTCTTAGGAGGATTATTTATGGCATTACTTGCCGGAGTAGCTCTACATTACTACGTAGGAGTATATGGACTATGGCAATGGATCATACTAGCTTTTATAGTCGCATTCTTTGGTACTATCGGAGATTTGATTCAATCGAAAATTAAACGTCAAGCTGCTGTGAAAGACAGTGGAAGTATCATGCCTGGTCATGGTGGTATTTTTGACAGGATGGACAGTATTATCTTTGCAGCACCATTTGCTTATTTATTTTTTACAATCATTAATTATGTTTCATAAAGAAGGTACCGTTTCAATTATAATAGGCTTAATAGTCTCGGGTGTTTTAACCGTAATAGCTACTCAAATAGATATTCTGCCTAACTGGCTATCTTATATTTTGATAATTCTAGGTCTGGTTTTTCTTATTATTATACTCCAATTTTTCAGAAACCCTAATCGACTTACAACTCTAGATGATGCAACTATTGTTTCTCCTGTTGATGGAAAAGTGGTTGTCATTGAAAAAGTACAAGAAAATGAATACTTTAAAGGAGAGCGTTTAATGATCTCTGTATTTATGTCTCCTATTAATGTACATGTTACACGTTATCCTGTAGGTGGCAAAGTAAGTTATAGCAAATATCATCCAGGTAAATACCTAGTAGCGTGGCATCCCAAAGCAAGTGAAGAAAATGAAAGAACAACCGTTGTTGTGGATCACAAAAACGGACAACAGGTAATGCATAGACAAATTGCAGGTGCCCTTGCAAAACGAATTGTTAACTACGCTGTGCAAAACGATGACGTAGCGCAAGGAAATGAAAGTGGTTTTATTAAATTTGGCTCTAGAGTAGATATTTATCTACCCGTTGATACCCCTGTAAATGTCGCTCTTAATCAAAAAGTAAAAGGTGGTGTAACTGTTCTAGCACAGTTTTAATGACAGATAAAGAACTCGATATAGCTTTTAATAACGCTTTCGCAAAAGCGTCCACTGAAGAACAATCTTTGGTGCCACCAGACTTGCAATTACATTTATATGCTTATTACAAAAGAGCTATAGATGAACCATATGTAAGTAATCGTAGTTTTCAATCAAATGATTTAAGAAGCGCTTTTAAAATGAATGCTCTAATTCAAGTGCAGTCTATATCAAAAAAAGAAGCTAGAGAAAAGTACATTGAGATAGTCGAGAAGTTGTATCCTAAACCATGGTAAGACTATTTTAAATCTCGAGGTTTATCATTTGTTGAATTCAACAAATACGTTGCCAGCCACAATCCACCTTTAACAAGCAGCACGAGTATCACTATTGAGACTAACAGAATTACGACAGGGTTTTCCATAAATGATGGCTCTTCAACTTTTTTTACTAATTCATTCATTTTAATTCTGATTTTTTTCTAACAGATTAATTCTAAGTTT
>JALZUY010000324.1 GCA_023301395.1 Nonlabens sp. | reverse complement strand
CCATTTATAGATTCTATTTCTTTCCCTTCCAGTTTATAATCGGTGAAATCAGAACCATTTTTAATGCAGTAGAGTTTCTTACCAAGAAAAACAAAGATCAATGGTATAAAGGTTGATTCCTTATTCATTTTTTGTCTGATCTCTTTAGGTATATAAGTATTAGTATGATCTTCTCTAGTGATAGCTATTAATGGTGCTATTACTTTATGAAATTCAAGAACGTTCTTATCTTTATTAATAGCATTTCTAGCATTTTCAAAAGCCATTTCCACACTATCTTTAGATGTATACCAGTACATTCCAGAATGGAATTTGTCTAAACCTTGATGCAATAATTCAAGATCATTTAATAGCAACTCTTTTTTAATCTTAGGAAAATCACCAAAGTCTTGACCCATTGATAAATTAAATGAAAACACTATAAACAGTAGAATGTAAGCTTTAGTCATTTTTTTTTTTTAATTATTCCTTATACAACACAGCCTTCTGCATTATAGATAATGGATAATTCTTTACAATAGCGCTCTCTGCGTTACCTGTTATAGAAGTATCTTGAACTCTAGACATAGTGATCATAAACTCCATATAGTCATCATGGAAAACCTCTGTACAATTTAATAAATTCCCCATCACTTCATAAGTACTGAAGAGTGTATGATCTGCATAAGCAGTTTCTAAGATGATACCATTATTCTCATCTACTAAATAAAGATGTGGATTGTGTGTTTTTTTTAAGTTATAAGCTCTTTCTGAACGTTCTACTCCATAAAAAATCTTGTATTGATAATTTAGACTATCACTAGTTTCAATTAAATGAAACTCCATAGGAATAGCTTCTTTGCCTTTCATAGTCGTTATGTTCAGGTTTCCTTTATATATTCCTAAATAATCATTTGGGAATTCTTTTTCTTCACCTAGAATATCTTCAATAGGAGAAGATGTAGTAATGGCTTTATCACTAGCTGTTGTGTCAGTTATACTAACAGTAGTTTCTTTACATGATAGTACTGTTAATATGTATACTAGAAGTAGTAGTCTTTTCATAATTTAAAAATAGTCATAAATGAGGAAATCCCAAGATGTCAAAATGACTTCTCAGGATTTCCTACTAACCAACCAAAAAACTTTATGAAAGTTTAATTACTCTAATAATTACTTTCATTTACTATATTTCAAATTGCGTGCCAAACTATTATGCGTGCATAATTAAATTGTATTATTCATTTTATTAAAAAGAAGAATTCCCAAGAGCAAAATGCAGCTTGGGAATTCTCACTAACCAACCAAAAAACTTTATGAATAATAATCACTCTTATATAATTACCTTCATTTAATATATAAATCAAATTGTATGCCATAAATGAAACGTATAGTTTTCATAGATGAATATTTGATACACGCTTTCGCAAAAGCGTATAATATATAATCTAATAGATTTTGCTTAAATTATAACTTGTCAGCAATATGAGAAGCTGTGATACTTTTTTTAATCTGAGCAACTTCTTCTGGAGTACCAACAGCAGTTAAATAGCCACCATTAATTCCGCCATCAGGTCCTAGATCTATTACATGATCAGCACATTTTACCAGATCCATATTGTGTTCAATCACAATCACGGAATGTCCTTTTTCAATAAGAGCATTAAAACTATCGAGTAGTTTATTCACGTCATGAAAATGTAGTCCAGTAGTAGGTTCATCAAAAATGAACAGCGTTTTATCTGCCGTTGATCCTTTTACTAAAAAGCTTGCTAGTTTTATACGTTGCGCTTCTCCACCAGATAGAGTAGAAGAGCTCTGACCTAGTGTAACGTACCCTAAGCCTACATCTTGTAATGGCTTTAATTTTCTAATGATTTTTGCTATTTCGGCCTTTTCAAAGAACTCGATCGCATCATCTATGGTCATATTTAGCAAGTCGTCTATGTTCTTATCTTGAAACTGAACTTCTAGAACGTCTTTTTTGAAACGTTTTCCATTACAAGTCTCACAAGTCAGAGTAACATCGGCCATGAACTGCATTTCTATAGTAACCTCGCCATCTCCTTTACAGGTCTCACATCTTCCACCTTCTACATTGAAAGAGAAGTGCTTAGGCTTGTAGTTTCTGATTTTGGCGACTTTCTGGTCTGCATATAAATTACGTATATCATCATAAGCCTTTATATAAGTCACAGGATTTGAACGTGAACTGCGACCTATTGGGTTTTGGTCTACAAATTCTACCGTTTTAATGTTGTCAAACTTCCCATCTATTCCTGTAAACTGTCCAGCTTTTTTACCATAGCCACCTAATTTTTTTAGAATGGCTGGATAAAGAATTTGTTTTACCAGCGTACTTTTTCCGCTACCAGAAACTCCAGTGACCATGGTAAGCACTCCTAGCGGGAAACGTACATCTATATTCTTAAGATTGTTCTGTCTCGCACCTTTTATGTTTATATAGTGCTTGTGTTTTCTTCGCTTTCGCGGAAGCGGAATAGATAAACTACCATTTAAATAACGAGCAGTAAGGCTAGTTGATTTTAAAATTTCTTTTAAAGTTCCCGCGGCAACAACTTCTCCACCATGTGTACCTGCCTCTGGACCTATATCAATAATCAAATCTGCGGCTTGCATGATTTCTTCATCATGCTCCACGACGATGACTGTATTTCCTAAATCGCGTAAATTTTTAAGCACTTTTATTAATCGTGCTGTGTCGCGTGGATGTAGTCCTATACTAGGCTCATCGAGAATATACATACTACCTACCAAGCTGCTTCCTAATGAAGTTGCAAGATTGATACGTTGCGATTCTCCACCTGATAGGGAATTTGATTTACGATTTAAGGTAAGATAATCAAGTCCTACGTCAGTCAAGAATGTAAGACGACTCTGTATCTCAGCCAACAATCTTTTTGCAATATCCATCTCATTTTGAGATAGTTTTATGTTTTCAAAGAACTCTTTCAAATCCTTAATGGGTTGATTTACTAAATCTGATATGGATACGTCAGCCACTTTTACGTAGCTGGCTTCAACACGTAATCGTTTTCCTTTACAAGCGCTACATTTTGTTTTCCCTCTATAACGAGAAAGCATAACACGATTCTGGATTTTATAGGCTTTGGCCTCAAGTTCAGCAAAGAAATCATTAATTCCTTCAAAATGCTTATTTCCTGACCATACAAGATCTTTTTGAGTATCAGTCAATTCAAACCATGGTCTGTGGATAGGAAAGTCAAACTTCTCAGCACTTTTTATGAGTTGATTTTTATAGAAACTCATATTCTCGCCACGCCAAGGGAACACAGCGTTTTCATATACTGATAATGCCGTATTAGGAATTACTAATTCTTCATCAATGCCTATGACATCTCCATAACCTTCACAGTTAGGACAGGCACCATAAGGATTATTAAAACTAAATAAATGTGGATTAGGCTCTAGGAATTCCATTCCATCGAGTTCAAACTTATTTGTGAACTCACGACCATCACTACCATCCATATGTTCAATCATACAAACGCCTTTTCCTTCAAAGAATGCAGTATCAATAGCATCGGCAAGGCGATTATAGAAATCCTCACCATCTCTTTTTATAATACGGTCTATTACTATGGAGACCACATCTTTCTTTTTAAAGGTGTAATCGAGTCCTTCTATACGTTCTACTTTATCATTAATTTTTATACGTGTAAAACCTTGTTGTAGTAAAACGTCTAGTTGGTCTTGAACTTCACGCTTTCCTTTTACAATCAATCGTGTCAATAAAAGAAGTTTTGTTCCTTCTTCTCGTTTCTTTACATAGTTGACTACGTCTGTAACGGTATCTTTTTTCACTTCGTTTCCAGAAATAGGCGAGTAGGTGCGACCTACACGAGCAAAGAATAACTTGAGATAATCATAAATCTCAGTAGTTGTTCCTACCGTACTACGTGGATTTGTAGAATTTACCTTTTGCTCAATAGCAATGGCTGGTGCGATACCTTTTATGTATTCTACTTTGGGCTTATTTAAACGTCCTAAAAATTGTCTCGCATAAGAAGAAAGACTTTCTACATAACGACGTTGACCTTCGGCATACAATGTGTCAAAAGCTAGGGAAGACTTGCCACTTCCAGATAATCCTGTAATGACTACTAGGTTATTACGTGGAATAACAGCGTTAAGGTCTTTTAAATTATGTAAACCAGCTCCTTTAATAAGGATATTCTCCTTAGGACTGAGTTCATCTATGTTTGCAAATAAGGTGTTCTCCTTCATATGCTACAAATATAAACCGCTGAGCGACCAATAAAAACAACGTATTATGTTTTATATGTTAAATGTTTAGATGTATTTTGTTTGTTTGGAATAAATGTTGTTATATTTATCCCGTTACTAATTTCAAAATAATCTGCGTATAGCTATACTATTACTTTAAATATAGATCTTGAACCTTAATTGAGGTCTTAAAGTTTGTTATAGTTATGAAGTTAGAAAACGCAATCACAGATGCGGTTCTGGTAAGCCAGTACCTGCGAGGCGAGGAAAGCAGCCTAGAAGTGCTTATCACAAGACACAAGCAAAGAATTTATAGTTTTATCTATTCCAAAGTACTGGATCGCGATATTACTGAAGATGTTTTTCAAGATACGTTCATTAAAGTTATACGTACATTGAAACGCGGTAAGTACAATGAAGAAGGTAAATTTCTTCCTTGGGTGATGCGTATTGCCCATAATTTGGTTATCGACCATTTCCGTAGAAATAAACGCATGCCTAAATTTTCTTCTAGCAATAGCGACTTTGATATTTTTGATGTGATCAGTAATGGTCAGGAAAGTACAGAGAACACAATGATATCAGAACAGGTTAGAGAAGATTTGAGAAGAATCATTCAAGAGTTACCTAATGATCAAAAAGAAGTATTGATCATGCGCATGTATAAGGACATGTCGTTTAAAGAAATAGCCGAGTGTACTGATGTGAGTATCAATACAGCACTAGGTAGAATGCGTTATGCATTAATAAATTTACGTAAAGTAATTGATAAGCATAACATAGTGTTGACAAACTAGAACAATAATACCGAACTATTTTCGTTTTCTTGATAACAATAACCTCAAAATAACGAATATGCAAAAAATGTACTCAAGACCTTTACGTTCGGGACGCGTGGATTTAAACATTGTTCCAAAAGAAGAAACTATTAGATTTCTCCTGAATTATTCTAAGGCTTTAAATGTTATAGATTATCGAAATTTGAAGTTTGAAGCACTTTTAAACTAAACTTTGGAAAACCCCTAAACGATAGTTTCGGGGTTTTTTGAGTTTAATAATGTCCCGTCCTGAAATAGCGATACACTAAAACGTTAGTGTAATGAAAACATCAGAAAACGCTGGTTATGTAAAGTGTACTCAAAAAGACTACTCGCTTTATTTTAAGCTTCAAGTTGTAGAAGAAATTTAATCAGGTCAACTTTAAAGACTTGAAGCTTGTCATAAATATGGCATCCAAGCTAGGTCAACTATCACTCAATGGTTAAGAAAATATGGTACTTTTGATTGGGAAAACCTGTCAAAAAACACAATGTCAAAAACACCTGAACAGAAAATACTTGAACTTAAAGCTAAAGTAAAACTTCTTAAAAAACAGAAAGCTAGAGCCTAGCACCTAGCTGAACGTGCTGATAA
>JALZUY010000323.1 GCA_023301395.1 Nonlabens sp. | reverse complement strand
AAGTGCGTGATGGAAAAAAGGCGGCATGGTCTGCTTTTATAAATCCTATAGTTGCAGAACGTGATACCGTTTTACCGTTACTAGATGCAGTTGCAAATCAATCTAGCGATGGGGTTTTCATCAAACCTTTAATAGAAAACTTAAAATCTACAAAGGAACCTATCCGTAAAGAAATTCTTGAAACGGTACGTAAAACATTACGTTACACTCTTAAAGAAAATAATGAAGCTATTACTGCATTGAACAAATGGTCAGACAGCTATAGTAAAGAAATCCAAAAGAAATACAGCAGTCATTTATTTAGTCAATCAGCTCAAGCTGCAACTAAGATTGATGCCGTTGCTCCTATTTACAATGACACATCTGAAGAGGTCGATGCTCGTGTAATTATGAGAGATAACTTTGATGCTATTTTTGCTTCTCGACCAGACACGATGATTTTTGGTGAAGATGCAGGAGCAATTGGTGATGTGAACCAAGGACTGGAAGGAATGCAAGAAAAATATGGAGAGCTACGTGTGTCAGACACAGGAATACGTGAAGCTACCATCTTAGGTCAAGGGATAGGTCTAGCCATGAGAGGTTTACGTCCTATTGCTGAGATTCAATACCTAGACTACCTACTCTACTGTTTACAAATAATGAGTGATGATCTCGCTACGGTACAATATAGAACTGCTGGTAGACAAAAAGCTCCATTAATCATAAGAACTCGTGGTCATAGACTGGAAGGAATATGGCATAGTGGATCACCTATGGGAGGAATTATCAATTCTGTAAGAGGAATTCATGTTTTAGTACCGCGCAACATGACTCAAGCTGCTGGTTTTTACAATACCATGCTAGAAAGTGATGATCCTGCATTAATTGTTGAATGTTTGAACGGTTACCGTTTAAAAGAAAAACTACCTTCCAACCTAGGTGAATTTAGAACACCTATTGGTAAAATAGAAGTTCTTAAAGAAGGGAAAGATATCACTGTAGTTTCTTATGGATCAACATTGCGCATTATTGAAGATGCTGCCATTGAACTAGAAAGAGCAGGAATTGATATTGAAATTATAGATGTTCAGTCTTTATTACCTTTTGATTTAGAACATGAAATTAAAGATAGTGTTGCTAGAACAAATCGTTTACTAGTTGTGGACGAAGACGTTCCTGGTGGCGCAAGTGCTTTTATATTGCAACAAATTGTTGATGATCAAAACGCATGGAGATATTTAGATAGTAAACCACAAGCTCTTGCTGCACAAGCTCACAGACCAGCATACAGTACAGACGGTGATTATTTCTCTAAACCTAGTGTAGATGATGTCTTTGATAAGGTTTATGCAATCATGAATGAATCAAATCCAACTAAGTACCCTAAAAATTAATAATGCCTTCCATCAAAACTGCTCCAGCCTGGAAACGTAAACTTCATGAAGTTATTTATGAAGCAGATACTCCTGCAGGAAAATTATTTGATGTTATTTTATTTATACTTATTATAATAAGTCTCATTCTAGTAATGCTAGAAAGTGTACCTAGTCTAGGTGTTAAATATGCCGATGAGTTTATTACAGCTGAGTGGATTGTCACCATTTTCTTTACCATTGAATATATTCTTAGGATTATTTCAATTAATAAACCAACTAAATATATTTTCAGCTTTTATGGTATCATAGATTTACTTTCTACTATACCATTATATCTTACTTTCTTCTTTGGTGGTCTCAACGCTCTACTTGCTGTGCGTTCTCTAAGATTATTAAGAGTATTCAGAATTTTAAAGGTCACTAGATATATAGGAGCTGCAGACAAGTTGAGTAAAGCTATCAAAGCAAGTGGACCTAAAATTGCCGTTTTCTTATTTGCGGTAATTATCGTATCCATCATTTTTGGAACACTTATGTATATCGTTGAAGGTCCAGAACATGGATTTGACAGCATCCCTAAGTCTATTTACTGGTGTATAGTAACTTTAACGACAGTAGGTTTTGGAGATATTGCTCCAGAGACTCCACTAGGTCAATTTCTAGCTACTATTATTATGATTATGGGTTATGGAATTATCGCAGTCCCTACAGGTATAGTGAGTGCTGAGTATTCACAAGACCTTTTAAAAGGAAAGGAAAGCACGCCTGAGAATGATCCTAACTACAAACATGTAAACACTCAAGTTTGTCAAAATTGTTTGGCAAAGAAACATCAGGATACGGCTCAATTTTGTCATATTTGTGGATATTCTTTACATGGCTAGTAAAACTCTTATAGTAATTGTAGGACCTACTGCGGTGGGAAAAACTGCTTTAAGTATCGCTTTTGCGAAAGCGTATCAAACAGAAATTATATCTTGCGACTCTAGACAATTTTTCAAAGAAATGACCATAGGAACAGCTGTTCCAAGTCCTGAAGAATTACTTGCCGCGCCACATCATTTCATACAGAATCTAAGCATTCATGATTCCTATTCAGTAGGAAATTTTGAAAGAGATGCGGTTTCTCTTTTAGACAAATTATTTACTAAAAAGGACGTGGTTATAATGGTAGGCGGCAGTGCTTTATATGAAAAAGCAGTAACTCATGGATTAGATGATTTACCTGAGATTTCAAAATCCATAAATGACTCCATTGAGAAACTTTATGAAAATAAAGGCATTCAAGCGCTACAAAAAGAACTTGAAATACTAGACAAATCTTATTATGACATCGTAGATATAGACAATCCTAGAAGATTGATGAGAGCAATTGCTATATGTCGAGCAACAGGTAAAACCTTCACTGAATTGCGCTCTGGTGTAAAAAAGAAACGTGATTTTAATATAATCAAAGTAGGACTAGAAGCTCCACGTGAAGAACTTTATGAACGTATCAATTCCAGAGTGGATTTAATGCTTGAAAATGGTCTACTACAAGAAGCTGAAAAACTTGCTCCTCATAAAAATCTGATAAGTTTAAAAACCGTAGGCTATCAAGAATTCATGGGTTATTTTGAGAAAAAGCACGATTTTGAAGAAGCCGTAAGATTGATAAAACGTAACTCAAGACGGTTTGCAAAGCGTCAAATGACCTGGTATCGTAAAGATTCAAGTGTTTTAATGTTTCCCTATAAAACTCACCACACAGATATTGTGCAGCGAGTTCATGAGAAACTTATGGAATTAAGGTTTAGAAATCTACTTGATCTTTAACCAGCAAACGGAAACCTTCTCCGTGAATATTTACGATCTCCACGTTTTCATCAGCTTTTAAATACTTGCGTAGTTTTGCAATATACACATCCATACTACGCGATGTGAAATAATTATCATCTCTCCAAATTTTTGTAAGAGCAAGTTCACGAGGCATTAAATCATTAAGATGTAAAGCTAGCAAACGCAATAATTCATTTTCTTTAGGAGATAATTTGATAGGATCTTGAGTATCTAATGTCAAGAATCTTAATTTTGAATTCAAATGGAAGTTTCCAATTTTGAATTCAAATTCTTTAGATTCAGCAACACTATCAGCACCTTTACGTTGGATGATTGCTCTTATTTTCATAAGTAACACCTCACTATCAAAAGGTTTATTCAAGTAATCGTCTGCTCCTACTTTGTAACCTCTTAATACATCTTCTTTCATAGCTTTTGCCGTTAGAAAAACGATAGGCACTTCTTCATTCTTTTCTCTAATCTCTTTAGCTAGTGTAAATCCGTCTTTATAAGGCATCATTACATCAAGAATACAAAGATCATAGTTATCTTTTTTAAATTTTTCAAAACCTTCCATTCCGTTCTTTGCGTGTACCACGTCAAAGTCGTTCATCATAAGGTAATCTTTTAATACAGTTCCAAAATTCGGATCATCTTCTACGAGTAGAATTTTTTTATTTATAGTTTCCATAAGTCTAAGTTATTAAAGGTAAATTAATTATAAATGTGCTTCCTTGGCCTTTTACACTCTCC
>JALZUY010000322.1 GCA_023301395.1 Nonlabens sp. | reverse complement strand
CCTTAACCTTTTATAATCATTTGGCGGAGGAGCGCTAAGGCAGTACTCTCCAGTAAAACTATTTATTTCTCTTTTGACTATTTTATAATTAAACATGAAGCTATCAACGCATTCTTTATTCTATTTAGTGTAATCTTTAATTATATCATAGATTTCCCTAAGAGAAGAATTCGGAGAAAACTCAAATGTTGGGACATCATCATTATTTCTCAACAAATAAGCTTTGTAATCAAACGTAACTTCCTTAGATATGTCTCTTTTTGAATCTTCATTACAAGAGAATAAAAGTGATAAAAACATAAACGGAATTAGATTTTTCATAAAAAGATAATATCAACTTTTGTGCCTTTCATTTGCAGATTAAAATTGAATACTAAAAGAATATTTCTGTGATATTCTTGTTATATTATTTAATGTAATTTGCACTACTCAAAAGAAAACTATTATGTATAAAATTACTTTACTGATTACCTGTTTACTATCTATCAATTTTATAAGTGCTCAATGTACTCAACCGGCAAGTAACTTTGGGAATAATACAGTTGCAAACTATGATGTGTCTGGTGGTGTAAATGTTGTTCTCAATGCTAATAATACTGTAACAGTAAATCTAGGAAATAATTTTTCCACGGCACCAGGACCTGATGTTAGAATATTTCTTGTAAACAGAGGGAATCTAACGGACAATCAATTAAAGTCTCCAAGTAATTTTTTATCAAGTGAGCGATTTGAAATAGGACTTCTTTCTAGTTTCAATGGAGCTTCAAGTTATACTGCTGCAATTCCTAGTAATGCTAGTTTAGCAGATTTTCAAACCATCTTCTTTTATTGCTTACAGTTTGATCAGTTTTGGGATTTTGGAAGTTTCACAGCTATTGATAGTTCAAATTGTACACTATCTAGCGAATCTATAGAGAGCAATTCATTTTCTTTATATCCTAATCCAGCAATAGATGAAATATCTATCGAGAGTAATACTGCATCTGAGATTACATCGGTTTCTATTTATGATGTTTTAGGTAAAGTAGTTTATACTGCAAAAGGCACTATTGAGAATAAAATTAACATTCAAGAATTGAAAATAGGTGCTTACTTTGTGAAAATTACAGATTCACAAAACTTTACAACCACTCAAAAATTCTTGAAGAAGAGTTGATATAATTTGAACTAATCAATGGGACTCTAACTTTATTACTTAGAGTTCCATTCTGGTAAATCCTCAGTCCAGACTTTCATTTTCATTTTCTTTTGAATTACACGCCAGTGGTGTGCCTCTTCAGGACTAATGAATGTGATAGCTTCTCCAGTATTTTCGGCACGACCGGTTCTTCCTATACGATGTATAAAGTCTTTAGGAGATCTAGGAAGTTCATAGTTAATTACAAATGGTAAGAACTCAATGTCGATACCACGGGCAAGTAAATCGGTTGTCACTAGAGTCGTTAACTCACCAGATTTAAATTCACTTAAAGCAGAATTCCTAGCACCTTGACTTTTCTTACTGTGTATAGCTTTAGAAGCGATTCCATTCTTTTTAAGCTTATCATTTACATGATCTACCTGATAGGTAGAAGAACAAAAAATCAACACTTGGCTCATTTCCTTTTCTTTCATAAGATGTCTTAACAGTGCACCTTTTTTATCTTCTTGAACTCGGTAACCTAATTGCTTTATAAGTGATATATCTTCCTCTTTTTCTTCAACAGATAAGGTTACAGGATCATTAAGAAGTACTTTGGTTAAGTCTGCAACATCTTCACTAAGAGTGGCAGAAAATAATAAGTTTTGTCTTTTATTAGACATTAATTTTAAAATCTGATCTAATTCGATTTTAAAACCTTTGTTCAACATTTTATCAGCCTCATCCAGTACGAGTGCTTTTACATCTTTTAAATGTACAGCGTTTGACTCTATAAGTTCTAGCAATCTACCAGGCGTAGCGATAAGAATATCGACATTATTCATTTTACGCATTTGCGTGTTGATGGAAGTTCCACCATAAACCGCCATGGTAATTAATGGTTTTGCAAGTGCTTTAGAAAACGGAATAAAAACCTCACTTACTTGTGCTGCAAGTTCACGAGTAGGAACAAGTACTAATGCGGTTATATGCCTGTTCTCAGACTCGATTCCTTCTAGTCGCTGTAATAAAGGTAGGGCATAAGCCATCGTTTTACCAGAACCAGTTTTGGCAAGTCCAAGCACATCTTTTCCAGCTACTATTTCTGGTATAGCCAGTTTCTGAATAGGCGTAGGATGAGAGAAATGATTTTCTCGCAATGCAAAAAGTAACTGATTAGATAATCCTAGGAATTCAAAAGACATAATTTGATTTAAGGGACAAAGATAGTTTGTTTTTTAAGTCTATAGTCTTTTAGTATTCAGTCCTGAGTCCTACGTCTTCATTACCAAATCATCATTACGAGAAGCGATAGCGACAAAGTAATGTGCCGTTATGAATACGAGCAGCCTGTTGTTTCATAATGCCGACTTCGACAAGCTCAGTCTGACATCTTGATTCTTAAGATCAAATTTTAAAGCCTACCCTAAAATGCTTTCTAAGAGAAATGCTTTCATTGTTTTTTTCAAGAATACTTTTGAGTTCAACTTGATTTTGATTTTCGTTTTGATTTTATTCTTCAACCTTTTCCTCACGCACTGCGGTGATGTGGATTTCCACTCTACGATCGTAGTAATCTCCTTTGCCTGTTTTAAAGTTGGCTTGTTTTCCTGTGGTGGTTAAACGGTTTGCCGCTACTCCATATCTTACTAGAAAACGTTTTACTTGCTCAGCTCTGGCTTGAGATAAATTCCATTGCCCAGTATCCATATCGCGTCCATAAATCCCAGCTGCTAGACAGCATATATGTCCTTGAATCTCTATTTCATATTTTTTATGAAGTAATAATGAATTGATAATAGAATCCATTACAGGAAAAGAAGATTCTCTTAGTTTGTGCCTTCCTGGATGGAAAATGACATTATTAAAAACAATTTTATCACCTACTTTCATGCTGTCTTTAAGGATATCATAAGAACGATATTGTTCTATGGTATCTTTTACAATAACGTCTGGCGCAGTTACTATTTCTTCTATAGTTTCTTCCACCTCAAAATTTATAGAGAGATCTACA
The DNA here is from genome assembly GCA_023301395.1 of Nonlabens sp. Taxonomy (GTDB): domain Bacteria; phylum Bacteroidota; class Bacteroidia; order Flavobacteriales; family Flavobacteriaceae; genus Nonlabens. Next base: position 2,717 of record JALZUY010000322.1, on the reverse strand, counting down.
CGTCTGTTTTGAGCACGTTGTTTTTTAATATTATTAGAATTTTCTAATGGGATTTCTCCTATCGCTACTTCATTAAAAGCACCATATGAGTAGCGTGGTTTTAAATAATTTACAATAGACCAAATCCTACTCAAGGCAAGTTTTTTGTTATAATCGATACTTCCACGGTCATCACAATAACCAGTCAAAAAAATGTCTGTAATTCCACCAGTTTTAGTGTTTAAAACGGCTTCTATTTTATCTGTGCTTTCTGTAGTTAATGTATAACTATCTGTTTCAAAATAAACTGAGAATTCCTCAGTAGTTACTTGAGCAAAAATAAGAGTAGAAAAGAATAGGAATAAGTATTTTATCATCTTCATAACAAAAGGACAACGTCTTAAGTTTTAAATTAGTGCTTTCAATTTAAAAAGTATGTATCAAAAGTTACCCGTTTCATATTATGAGCAAACTGATGTTGTTCAAATAGCTAAGGATCTCATAGGTAAAAGGATTGTTAGTAATGTAAATGATAATTTAACCAGCGGTATTATTACAGAGACTGAGGCATATCGTGGTTATGATGATAAGGCATGTCATGCACACTTAGGTAAATCTACGGATCGTACTAAAGTGATGTATGAATCTGGAGGATTAGCTTATGTTTATTTGTGTTATGGAATTCATAACTTGTTTAATATTATTACTAATATAGATGGAATTGCCGATGCTGTTTTAATACGTGCCGTAGAGCCTGTTGATGGAATAGAAGTAATGCTAGAACGCAGGAATAAGGGGAAACTAGATAAAACACTTACTTCAGGTCCAGGTAACTTTAGTAAGGCTTTTGGGCTGGATAATTCACATTATGGAGCTGATTTGACAGGTGATGAGGTATGGATTGAGAAGGATGATTTAATACGCTTTCGCGAAAGCGAGATAACTACAACCACTCGAGTAGGAATCGATTATGCTGGCGAGGATAAACATTTACCATGGCGCTTCTACCTTAATTCCAGTAAATTTATCAGTAAAAAATAAGATGTACTATCCACGGAAACGTTCTAGAAATTCTATGCGTTTAGATCGAGCCACAGGAATGGTCGAGTCGCCTGTTAAAACAACGTAACCATCATTCAAGTACTTCACAATATGAGTGGTGTTTGCAATGTATGATTTATGAATGTGATAGAAGTCTGGATGATTCAATAATTTTTTAAAATGACCTATGCTGCTGGAACTTAGAATAGGTTTGCGATTTGTGAAATGGATTTTTGTATATCCATCTACGCCTTCGCAATGTGTGATGCTCTTCACTTTTACAAACTCAAGTCCATCTGTGGATGGAATGACTATTTTCTTTTTTTGAAAGTTTTCTTGACTTATGTTTTCTAGTAATTGCTTGTTTTTAAGTAGAGCGCTTTTCTTTTCAACGTTTATGGTAGCATTAGTAACGGCTTCTACAAGGTCTTCATTATCAATAGGTTTTACAATATACCCTATAGCACATTGTTTAATAGCATCGAGCGCATACTGATCAAATGCGGTTGCAAAAATAATCTCAAACTGCGGATTCTTAAACTGCTCCAGCACATCAAAACCACTCATTCCAGGCATAGCGATATCTATGAAAATGAGTTGTGGTTGCAGCTCATTAATAATGTCAAATGCTTGCGCAGGTTTTTCAATAGTTGCCACTATCTCAAGATCTGGACAGAATCGTTCAATCTTATTTTTAAGTATTGCGATAGCCTTAGGCTCATCATCTATAAGGATGGTTTTTATGCTCATAAATCTGTTAGATTTTGAATGGTGAGTTTAATAATAGTTCCTGTACCGTCATTAAGATCTGCGCGATCTTTAATAGAGTAGTCGATGTTCCAGTCGCCACTATCATTAAGTATTTCTAATCGCTCTGTAATCACATCACTTGAATGTGCTTTTACATTTCCTGTAGTTTTTTGGTTATGATTTGTGGACTTGTTGATTCCTATGCCGTCGTCTTTTATGGTAATGGAATATTGGTTTTCAAGACCTGTAGTTTTAAAATCTACTTCTATAGTTCCTGATGTTGCTTTATGGAAAATACCGTGATTTACAGAGTTCTCTAACATAGGTTGCAATAGCATGGTAGGAATGTTTAAATCATTTGTATCCATTGATTTGTCGATATTTATTAGGTAAGAGATTTTATCTTCAAACCTTAGTTTCTCTATGTCTAAGTATTTTTTAATAAAAGATATTTCTTCTTTCAGTGTAATGTTTTTAGTCCTAGAATAGTCAAAGAATAAGCGCATTAATTTTGAGAATTTAGTAAGGTAATCTTCGCTTATTTCTACTTCGTTTCTTTGAATATAGAATTGAATAGCATTTAAACTATTATGAACAAAATGCGGATTCAACTGACTGCGCAGCGCGTTGAGTTCGCTTTCATATTGTTTCTTTTGTGAGGCTAGTTGATCTTCTAGTTGTTGCTGTAAGAGTTGATTTTTGCGGTTGCTAAATGTTATGAATAAGGATATCATTCCTATTACCATAAATAAGACTAGTGAAAATAGTATGAGATAAGTCTGTGTTATTTTATCCATTTCTCTTATTCAATATTAAAGCAAAGGCAATACCTAAATAGAATAGTACACTTATTGTTATTATTATTATGTAAAATGTCGATTTAGGAATTAGAGTAAATTCTTCTAACGAAATAAAAGCAAAAACGAAAGTGAATTGATAAAACAATA
>JALZUY010000321.1 GCA_023301395.1 Nonlabens sp. | reverse complement strand
ACCTTTTTCAATTTCAGTAATCATTCCTTTTTCCCATGGAGTAACAGTGATTGTTCTCGCATCAGGTGTAGCAACGTTTGCTATTTGGGCTAGTGGAGTTTGACTTCCATAATAGTCTACAAAAACGCTACCTAGCATTGCTGGACTAGCTTTACCAGCGCGTATATTTAAAAGCTGTTTGTTTAAGTGTGAAATAGCAGATTCCATTCCTTCCTTACAAGTATCTATAACTAGTTCTAATTCTTCGTTCATAACTCAAATTTTACTTTACTATTTGCAAATATATTGCCACTTTTTATAATTGAACTCTAGTTCCTATGTTTTCACCACTAAGAACCTTCATTAAATTCCCTTTTTTATTCATGTCAAAAACGATGATTGGTAATTCGTTTTCTTGACTTAAAGTAAATGCTGTTGTGTCCATTACTTTTAATCCCTTGCGCAGCACATCATCAAAACTTATAAATTCAAATTTAGTTGCTGAAGAATCTTTTTCAGGATCTGCAGTATATATACCGTCTACACGTGTTCCTTTCAAGATGACATCGGCCTCAATTTCTATGGCTCTCAACACAGCTGCACTGTCCGTTGTGAAATATGGATTTCCAGTTCCTCCACCAAAAATGACTACACGTCCTTTTTCTAAATGTCTCATCGCTTTGCGACGTATAAATGGCTCTGCTACTTCATTAATTTTAATAGCAGATTGAAGTCGGGTAGGAATGCCAGCATCTTCACAGGCACTCTGTAATGCTAGACCATTAATAACTGTTGCAAGCATGCCCATGTGGTCACCTTGTACTCGATCCATTCCAGCACTTGCACCAGCAACACCTCTAAATATATTCCCGCCACCTATAACGACAGCTACTTCTATACCCTTATCTATGGCTTTTTTAATTTCTTGAGCATATTCTGAGAGACGTTCTGGATCAATTCCATACTGTCTATTTCCCATTAATGCTTCTCCGCTTAATTTAAGAAGAATACGATTGTATTTCATAAGGTGTGTCTGAAGTTGTGCAAATATAATAGAAATCCAGTTTGAAAGTTAATCTCATTTTAAACTTAGGTACTATTATAATTACATATGAAATGTAGTTATTAATTCCAAGTCATCTTGTATAATTCACCTTCAGTTTTTGCTTCATCTTCACCTAGCTTAATGTTTACTGCTTCGCTGGTTAAGTAATAAATTTCTTTTCCTATATTGTCTTTTCCGTAATAGGCAATTGCTTCAATTTGAGCACCTTCAATAGGTAAGTCTGCTTTTTGTATTAGCTTGAAATTACCATCGTTAAATTCTAGTTCTACAATAAATGCTTGTAGACTTTGGTTGTAACCGCAAAGTAGAACCCGTTTTTCACCGTTGAATGCGGCATCTGTAATAAGACCTTTTGAATTGATGGTTTGATGATTGTTGAGTACGGCGTCATTATAAATAGGGAAACTATAAATAGATGTAGAAAAGTTTATCCAATCTTTAGAGAATAGATAAATGACTTCATCGATTACAATAATAGCCTCTGCATCATAAGAATGATTTTGTGGTTTTATGGGGAATTCAGTTTGTGTCTCATAGGAGATCGTAGACACATCAAGGTCAATTTCTTCTTGCCACACACCATCTTTAATTATATTATATATTTTTAAATCGGTTCTATTGCCATTGTTGTTTCCTATATCTGCTATATGAATAGCATTTTTTGATTGAGCTATAGATTCCCAATCTTTGTTATATAGGTAGTTATAGTTAACGTAATCTGTAATAGTTCCAATCGTATCAATTTGATAGAGTAAAGGCATTGCGCCAGAGTCATTATGTGTTATTAATTGTCCGTCTATAACGATAAGTCCTGAGCTTTCATTGATAACACCAGGTAGTGTTGCAATTTTTTCAAAGTGGAAATTACTTAAGTTTGGCTTGGGAAGACTGGAACAACCCATTATAAATAGGAGTGGAATGAGGTATTTATACATAATGCTAATTTAGAAAAGATTAATTGAACCTTTTTTTAAAAAAAGGCATAAAAAAACCCGTCTAAGATAAACTTAGACGGGTTTTTAAAATTCTATTGAAAGGTAATTAAGCGATAGAAACTCTTTTGAATCCTACTACTTGAGCACCTTTAGAGTCTACATATTGAGCAACAGTTTTACTGTCATCCATAATGAAATCTTGATCTAATAATGCTTGTTCTTTATCTAAAGAAACATTGTCAGAGATAAAACGCTCTAGTTTACCTGGAATAATACGATCCCAAATAGCTTCTGGTTTACCTTCAGCTTTTAATTCTGCTTCAAAATTAGCTTTTGCTTCAGCTAGAGCAGCATCAGTAACTTGAGACCTTGAGATGAATAGTGGAATGTTTTTCAACGCTTTCCCTAAACGTCCACGTTCGATGTTATCTTTTTCGATAGCAGCGATACGAGCTTCAGTTTCAGATTGTACAAACTCAGCATCAAAATCTTTGTAAGATAATGTAGTTGCTCCCATAGAAGCTACTTGCATTGATACAGATTTTGCAACTTCAGCAGCATTGTCAGATGATGTAGAAAGGCCAGTTAATGCACCTATTTTACCACCGTGAACATATACGCCTACAAATGGAGCCTCATATGCTTCAAAACCACCGATTTCTAATTTTTCACCTATAACTCCAGTTTGCTCGATAAGCTTTTCAGCTACGGTCATACTATCATCAAATTGTGCAGCAAGTAATTCTTCTTTTGAATTTGTGTTCAATGCAGCTTCGGCAACTTTTGTTGCTAGTGCTACATAGTCATCATTTTTTGAAACAAAATCAGTTTCACAATTCAAAGAGATCATAACACCTCTAGTGTTATCATCATTTATTCTTGCAACAACTACACCTTCAGATGAGTCACGATCAGCACGTTTTGCAGCTACTTTTTGACCTTTTTTTCTAAGGACTTCAATTGCTTTGTCAAAATCACCTTCAGCTTCTACAAGGGCCTTTTTACAGTCCATCATACCAGCACCAGTGGTGTTTCTTAATTTTCCTACTTCAGCGGCCGTTATTTTAACCATGTTGTAAAGATTTTAGATTCTGGATTCCCAGAGATTATGATTTATTCTTCTTCGTCGGCTTTTACAGCTTCCTTCTTTGCTTCTACTGGCTTTTCTGCTTTTGCAGGAGCTTCAGTTTTATCTACTTTTTCTTCCTTTGCAGGTGCAGCAGCTTTTTCAGCTTTAGCAGCTTCGGCATTGTTTTTCTCGTTTTTACGATCTTCAAGACCAGCTTTGATTGCCTCAGTAGCAGAGTTTACAATAATGTCGATAGATTTTGACGCATCATCATTTGATGGAATCACATAATCGATATCACGTGGATTTGCATTAGTATCAGCCATTGCAAAAATAGGGATACCTAATTTTAAAGCTTCTTTAATTGCGATGTGCTCACGAACTGTATCAACAACAAAAAGTGCAGCAGGCATACGAGTCATTTCTACGATTGAACCTAAGTTCTTCTCTAGTTTTGCTCTCATACGATCTACTTGTAAACGCTCTTTTTTAGAAAGTGTCTCATAACGACCGTCTTTTTTCATGCGGTCTACAAGAGCCATTTTTTTAACAGCTTTACGGATAGTTACAAAGTTAGTAAGCATTCCACCAGGCCATCTTTCTGTGATGTAAGGCATGTTTGCATCACCAGCATGTTGTGCAACGATATCTTTTGCTTGCTTCTTAGTAGCAACAAAAAGCACCTTACGACCAGATGCAGCAATTTTGCGCAATGCGTCGTTAGCTTCGTTTAGCTTAGCTTGAGTTTTGTAAAGATTGATAATGTGAATTCCATTACGCTCCATATAGATATACGGTGCCATGTTTGGATTCCATTTACGTGTAAGGTGACCGAAGTGGACACCAGCGTCAAGTAGATTCTTGACTTCTGTGTTATTTGCCATGTTTAGATAGTTTACGTTCTGTCAGATAGCAATGATTAAGTGGTCATTTCTCAAAGAGAAAATTGCCAAAATCATTTAGATGCTAAACTAGGTCCCAACGGCAATCGGGATGACAGCAAATTAAAAATTAAAAAAAATATAAGAACAAATCCCATTTGATTGTAAAACCAAATGGGATGATAATATGTTTGTAATATTAACGCTTAGAGAACTGGAATTTCTTCCTTGCTTTCTTCTGACCAAATTTCTTACGTTCCACCATTCTTGGGTCACGAGTCATAAGGCCTTCTGGTTTTAATACTAGACGATTTTCTTCATCGATCTCTACAAGAGCTCTTGAAAGTGCAAGACGTATAGCCTCTGCTTGTCCAGTGATTCCACCACCATATACGTTTACTTTAACGTCATAAGTTCCAGTAGTTTCAGTTAAAGAAAACGGTTGGTTTACTTTATATTGAAGAGTACCGGTTGTGAAGTAATCTTTAAGGTCTTTGTTGTTGATAGTGATATTACCTTCTCCATCGCTAAGGTAAACACGAGCTACCGCAGTTTTTCTTCTACCTATTTTGTGTAATGTTTCCATCTTACTTGATCTCGTTTAAGTTGATAGTAGTAGGTTGCTGTGCTTCTTGTCCATGCTCAGCACCGCTATATACTTTAAGGTTACGGTAAATTGCCGCTCCTAATTTATTTTTAGGTAACATTCCTTTAACCGCTTTTTCTACAACACGTGTAGGATCTTTATCGTAAAGCTCCTGTGCCGTTAAACTACGCTGTCCACCTGGATAACCTGTGTGGCGTATGTAAGTCTTTTCAGACCACTTATTACCAGACAACTTAACCTTGTCAGCATTAATAACGATTACATTGTCTCCACAGTCTACGTGTGGAGTAAAATTAGTCTTGTATTTTCCTCTTAATAATTTTGCAACTATTGAAGACATACGACCTAATGGCTGGTCTGCTGCATCTACGAGTACCCATTCTTTGTTTACCGTAGCGCTGTTTGCAGAAACTGTTTTATAACTTAACGTATTCACTTTGAACCTGTTTTAAATTCGTGTCGATTTTATTGGTTAAAATCGGGCTGCAAATGTATGGTTTTATATTTGATTGACAAGCAGCGAGATTCAAAAATAATTAAGATGTTTTCTAGCAGCCTTTTTTTTAAAACCTATCAGGTAGTTCGTTTTGCGCTTTCGCGAAAGCATGTCCCTTATAAAACCTGCTAAAATTATCTTTATATTACTATTCTAACCGGTTCAAAGATAGAAGTTTATTATTCATTATATTCGTCAAAAATTTAAATGATGAAAAATATAATCTTACCCTTAATTGCTGCGATGTTCATTTTTACTTCTTGTACAGATGATACAAATCAGACGACAAATAGTAATGCTGCCTTAGTTGGTAATTACGTTTTAAGTACACTTACTGGAGATGTTGCCGTAGACTTGGATCAAGATATGACGAGTGACATGGAACTTACAAGTGAAACCAACTGTTTTGACAACATGGCCATAAGTTTTAATGCTGATGGAACTTTTACATCTACAGTTGCCGAGGTTAGTTTTGATGCATCAAATAACCTGTTGTGTACTACTAATGTGGAAACTGGAACTTATTCTTATGCAAACGGTACATTAACAGTTACTATTAATATTAATGGTGGTACTGCTACTGAGTCTCAACAGGTGCTTTTAACTCCTACATCACTATCGTTTAATGTGGATGATAATGATGTTGCGCAATATTTTAGTGGAGCAGCCGGTACTCCAGCAAGCGGAATTACTAGTTTAGATTTTGTTTATACAAAGATTTAAGACGGATTCCACTCATAATAATTAGTGGAATCGTTACATAATTGAAATCCAACACTGGGATATAGTTTATTTCCAATAGTGTTGGATTTTTCTGTTTCTAGCATTATTCCATGTGCGCCAGTATTGATGCACAGTTCTTTTGCTTCTTGCATTAGTAATTTAGAAATTCCTTTTCCTCGTGCTGCTGGTAGTACAAATAAGTCATTGAGTAACCATGCTTTTTTTAAACGCGTAGAGCTGAAAATAGGGTAGAGTTGCGTGAACCCTAATAGAGTTTCAGTTTCATCAATAGCAATAAATATCTCTGATTGTTTTTTTTCTATACGTTCTGATAGAAACGCATGACTGTTTGCGATATCAATCGACTGCCTGTAAAAAACCCTGTATTTGTCAAACAATACTGCTAACTCAGGAATATGGGTAGTAGTTGCTTTTACAATTTTCACTATTCTGTAATTTGTACACCTTTCCAGAATGCTACATAGCCTTCTATTTCTTTGGCACCATGTTTTGTGTCTGGATAGTACCAGGCAGCATCTTTATTTTGAGAGCCTTGAACTTCTAGCGTATAGTAGCTTGCTATTCCTTTCCATGGACAGTTAGATTGTGTGTTGCTTTCTTTATAATATTCTTTTTTAATACTGTTTGCAGGAAAATAATGATTGTTCTCTATTACTTTAGTATCATTACTCTCGGCAATAATTTGATTGTTCCAAATCGCTTTCATATTCTTAGTTTTTTATTTTAAATAGGTAATTTTTAAATAACTTTTGTTCATCTTCAAATACACTTTCGATGTCAAGCCCTGACTCGTTTGCCAACCATTCTACAATGTCGTCGTCATATTTTTGTGAAATCTCACAGTGAATTGTTTCCCATTTTTTAAAGGAGACTTTGAGCTCTAGTTTTTTGAGTTCGACATCACACGGCTCAGTAGTAATTAAATAGCTTTTTGCAGTACCAGTCTCTGGATTATAAGATTCCCAGTGCTCAAATTTATGGACTTCAAAATCAGCTTCCATTTCTCTGTTGATACGATGTAGTAAATTACGATTGAATTCTTGTGTAACACCTTGTGAGTCAGCATAGGCATTTTGAATAGTCAGTGGGTCTTTTTTCTGATCGAAGCCCATAAAAAGGTAGTCAGTACTCGACATGACTTCTTTTAATTTCCTTAAAAAATCGATCGCTTGCTCATGTTGTAAATTCCCAATATTAGATCCTAAAACAATGATAACCTTTGGCCTTTCAGTATAAGTAGCTAGTCTTTCAAGAACTTTAAAGTAAGTTCCTTGTTCGCCTTGAACTTCAAGGTTGGGTAGTAAAGTTGTTAACGAGTCTGTAAGATCATCAATGGCGTGTTGACTTATGTCTATAGGCTTGTATGTGAAATCTACTTTCTGATCAATCAGTTCCTTGAGTAGAATTTTAGTCTTTTTGCCATCTCCAGCTCCTAGTTCTATAAGATCAAATGCTCCATGAGTATTGAATATTTCTCTCAGACTGCTTTTGTATGTGCTTATGATGTTGAACTCTGCCTTAGTAAGGTAATACTCGGGTAAAGCCATGATTTGCTGGAACAGCTCATCACCACGGTCATCATAAATGTATTTTGAGCTTAAAAATTTAGGGAAAGTTGTTAAGCCTTCTTTTACGTGATTTTCAAATTCTAGTTGAAATATTTCTTGTTTAGTCATAAAGATTGTGCGAGTCTTAAACCCGTGAATTGCCATCTCAAATATGGATGGAAGAAGTTTCTATAAGTAGGTCTTGCGTGATTTGATGCGGTAGCTATTGAGCTGCCACGTAACACTTTCTGGTTGACCATGAATTTGCCATTATACTCGCCTAGTGCGCCATCTGGTTTTTTATAATTAGGATAAGGTAAATATGAGCTCTCGGTCCATTCCCATCTTTTTCCCCATTTGAATTGTGCTTGCGCTGCTTCCCACTCAAACTCAGTAGGTAACCGCATACCTTTCCATTGTGCAAATGCAAATGCCTCGTAGTAAGAAATGTGAGTTAAGGCAGTTTGTTTATCTAACTTTTGAATACCGTTTAAAGTGTATTGTTTCCACACCTGATCTTCTTGAAACCAATACATGGGAGATTTAACATCATTTTTTTGAACCCAATCCCATCCTTCAGTATGCCATAACATGACATTATTATAGCCTCCATCGTTCATAAAATCAATCCATTCACCACAAGTCACTAGTTTACTTGAGATTTTATATGATTCGAGAAAAACACGATGTTTAGGTAGCTCATTATCATAGCAAAATTCAATATTTGCATGACCTATTTCATATATCTGAGCAGGCATTTCCAGCCACGTTTGTTCCTTACCACTTATAAAAACTTCATCTTTAACTTCTTTATAAGTTGGTGACAATGGATTGTTCCCTAGGATATATTTAATATCCGTAAGCAACAGTTCTTGGTGTTGTTTTTCATGATGGATACCTATTTCAAGCACAGGAATAAGATTTTCATCCCAATGATTTTCTATAAGTTCTTGCATGTGCTTTGTAACGTGAGCACGATATTTATATACTTCATCCACACTAGGTCTGGATAAATTACCACGATCTGTACGTACCACACGAGCACCTATGCTTTCATAATAACTATTGAATACATATGCAAATTGCTCATGATATCTAACATAATTAGGTAGGTTTCCATCAAGTAAAAATTCTTCAAAAAACCAGGTTGTGTGACCTAGATGCCACTTAGGTGGTGACACATCTATAATAGGCTGTACTACGTAATCCTCTGTTTCTAGTGGTTGACAAAGAATCTCGGTATGAGATCTAGTAGATAGAAATAAATAGAGAAAATCTTGTTTTGAATTCATCAACTCAAATTTAAAAGTTATTTTTCAAAGTCCATGTAATAGTTGGGCTATTTATGAAAGAGTTAAGGATTTCTTTAACCGCTTTCGCGAAAGCACGTCCCAATTAAGGTTTTCTATTGCGACGATCGTAGTCTTTAAAATCATTATTGGCACCTTTGTTTGCAAGCTTTGCAATAAGTCCTATGACTAAAGCAAGTAAACCAATTCCTCTAATAATCCAGCGCCAAGGAATATCGTTTGAAGCTGAAGAATTGCCATAATTGTTACCATAGTTATTCTGTTGTTCCATTTGCTTGAGCAATTGATCCATCATCTTTCGTTGATCAGCTTGAACTTTATAATTGGACTGGGAAAGTGTAGTGGTTTTAGATTTCCCCTTCATATTAAGGTGAATGGGTGAAACTACTAGTTTTGCACTTGCCGGAACGGCTATTGATTTTTCTCTATAAATTTTACGATGGAATAGCTCACTCGTAGTCGGGTCATAAAGTTCCACTAAAAACTTAGTAAGCGATTTATGAGCGTCCCAACTTGCCGTTGCCATGCCAGGCTCTGAGGTTATCATTTTCAAATCAACTACATAAAAACTAGGAGAATCTTTAAATTCTGTATTATCAATTTCTTGAAAATCAATGTATGCTGGATCACTGTCTTGAGCGATACTGATAGTCCCGATTAAAAATATAAAGAGTAATAAAATATTTTTCATATTATATAGCAACTGCACCTTTAATTGCGGGATGCGGATTATAATTTTCTAGCGTAAAATCTTCAAATTTGAAATCAAAAATATCCTTGATCTCAGGATTCATTTTCATGGTAGGTAATTCTCTTGCTTCTCGTGATAATTGCAACTTTACTTGCTCCATGTGATTAGAATATATGTGTACATCTCCAAATGTGTGGATAAAATCTCCGTATTCAAATCCGCAAACTTGTGCCATCATCATTGTGAATAAGGCATAGCTAGCAATATTGAACGGTACTCCTAAGAATACATCGGCACTGCGCTGGTATAATTGACAACTGAGTTTATTGTCTGACACGTAGAATTGAAAAAAGGCATGACATGGTGGTAATGCTGCTTTCCCGTTTGCTACGTTTTCTGAGAAACTCACACTGGTGTCTGGCATCACACTTGGGTTCCATGCGCTTACCATCATGCGTCGACTATTAGGATTTGATTTAAGTGTTTTTATAATATCTTTTATCTGGTCTATGTCTTCATTGTTCCAGTTTCTCCACTGGTGACCATAAACAGGACCAAGGTCTCCGCTTTCATTTGCCCATTCATTCCAAATGCGTACTCCGTTATCTTGGAGATATTTCACGTTTGTATCTCCTGTAAGAAACCATAATAACTCGTGTACAATGGATTTGAGGTGCAGTTTTTTAGTAGTAACCATAGGGAAACCTTCCTGTAAATCAAATCTCATTTGGTATCCAAAAACACTTCTCGTTCCCGTTCCTGTGCGGTCACCTTTATCTATTCCTTGGTCTAGAATATGCTGGAGTAAGTCGTGATACTGTTTCATTTTTTATAGATTTAATGGTAAGTAAAACTTACTATTAAGAACCTACAAAATAGCAGAATAAATTATCGATTACAGTAATAAATGTGATTAAAGTTGAAGACTTTATCAACTAGTTTTTAATAATGAACTAGCTCGGTACTGGTTGAAAAGTGTTTTACTTATTTAAAGAAATAACGGGCAAAAGATGATTCTGTGATAAGAAAATAGATTTTATCCAAATAACATTCCAGCAATCGTCGCGGTGAGAAGTGCTGCACATGTTCCACCTATAAGGGCTTTAATGCCAAATGCTGCCAGCGTTTTACGCTGTCCTGGAGCAAGAACACCTATTCCTCCTATTTGAATACCTATCGAAGCAAAGTTTGCAAATCCACAAAGTGCGTAGGTGGAGATTACTATTGAGCGATAATTAGTTAAAACTCCTGCGGCTTTCATTTTACTTAATGAGGCATAAGCAAAGAATTCATTAAGAATTGTTTTTTCACCAAGTAATTGTCCGACAGCTACAATGTCTGAAGATGGTACACCGATTATCCAGGCAACAGGTGCAAATAAATTACCTAGTATATATTGCATGGAAAACTTATCATAACGTCCACCAGTAGCCTCTACAATTACGTCATTTAGTCCAGTAGGAGCTCCTATTAAATCTCCTAAAAACCAGTTTATAACGGCTATTATAGCTGTAAAAACGAGAAGCATAGCACCTACGTTTACAGCTAATTTAAGTCCGTCAGTAGTTCCACGAGAAATCGCGTCTAGTACATTAGAACCTATCTTTTCTTTAGAAATATCTAGTTTGCGGTCTATTTTAGTAGTGTCTTCTTCTGGAAAAAGCATTTTTGCCATTACGATGGCTGCAGGAGCACTCATTATGGAAGCTGTTATAAGGTGTCTTGCAAACTCAGCCTTAGCAACTGGATCTGTTCCTCCTAGAAATTCTATAAAAGCTGCAAGAACTCCACCAGCTATAGTAGCCATTCCACCTACCATTAAACATAGAATCTCTGACTTTGTCATTTTTTCCAGATATGGTTTTACAACTAGCGGTGCTTCAGTTTGGCCAATAAATATATTTGCTGCAGCTGCAAGTGATTCTGCTCCACTCAATCTCATGGTTTTACTCATCACCCAAGCAAACGCGAAAACGATTTTTTGTAAAATCCCTAAATAATAGAGTAATGAAGTAAAAGCAGAGAAGAATACAATAGTAGGTAATACTTTAAAAGCAAATATGTATCCCATACTTTTTGAAGGATCTACTAAACTCCCAAAAACAAATTGTGCTCCTTGTTCCGATTTCTCTAGAAACTCTACAACTCTTTCTGCAATCCATTGAAATACCGCTGCAATTTCATCAACTAATAAGAAAAGAACGGCAAATACGACTTGTAAACCTATACCTATTGCAACTAAGCGCCAGTCTATTTTTTTACGATTTGAACTAAATGCAAAACCTATTGCTAGAATAAAGACAATTCCTATGATTCCTCTGTAAATACTTTCAAAGGTGACACTAGGTTCCACTATGTCAGATAATGAGATGTTATTTGAGCTTAATTCTTGTACAACTGTTGTGCTAGAAATAGGTGTAATAGCTTGGGATATAAATGTAACTAGAAGTAATAAAATACTCAAGTACACATTGCGTTGAGAAAGTATGGTTGATGGCTTCATTAACGCTTCGATATTTCGTCACGCAATCGCGCAGCTAGTTCATAGTTTTCATTTCCTACAGCTTCATCAAGCATTCTATGTAATTCTTTGTTACTTAAATGGCTGTAGTTATCCTCTTTAGAAGAATCTTTATTGATCAATTCATCTATGAAATCTTCATCACCTAAGTCTAATGGGTCTTCTTGAAGTTCTTTATCGGGCCTTATGTGTGATTGTACTCCAGCTTCATCAAGAATATTTTCATAAGTAAAAACCGGTGCTTTAAATCGAACTGCTAGCGCAATTGCATCACTAGTTCTTGCATCAATGATTTCCTCAATTTTATCACGTTCACAAATTAAACTAGAGAAAAATACACCATCAACAAGCTTGTGAATGATCACTTGTTTCACAACAATTCCAAAACGCTCGCCAAATGTTTTAAACAAATCATGAGTTAATGGTCGTGGTGGACTGATTTCTTTTTCTAGAGCTATAGCAATACTTTGCGCTTCAAATGCGCCTATAACTATAGGTAGTTGTCTGTCGCCGCCTACTTCTTTGAGTACAAGTGCATAAGCACCATTTTGTGTCTCACTGTAGGATATCCCGCGTATATTAAGTCGTTTTAGACTCATAGAATTACACTCTTTAATAAATGAAAAAAGCTGTGCAAAAATGAGTGTTTTTCTCATAATGCACAGCTTTAAAGCTGACAAATTATTAATAATTAAGCATTTGCTGCTTTGAATGCTTTTAATTTTTCAATTAATGCAGGTATTACTTCAAATGCGTCACCTACTACACCGTAGTCTGCAGCCTTGAAAAAAGGAGCCTCAGCATCAGTGTTGATAACTACTTTTATTTTTGAAGAACTTACACCAGCAAGATGTTGAATCGCTCCAGATATACCAATTGCGATATATAAGTTAGTTGCTACTGGCTTACCAGTTTGTCCTACGTGCTCACCATGTGGTCTCCATCCCATATCACTTACTGGTTTAGAACAAGCCGTTGCTGCTCCTAGAACACCTGCAAGTTCCTCGATCATTCCCCAATTTTCTGGTCCTTTCATTCCACGTCCTGCACTTACAACCACATCAGCATCTGCGATACTAACTTTATCTGTAGCTTTATCTACAGATTGAACTTGAACTTTAAATCCATCGTCACTTAATGATGGAGTAAAAGCCTCGGTTGCACAATCGGTTGGGTTTTCTTTTAAACCATAAGAGTTGTTTGCTAGACTTACTAATTTATTTGCTGTAGATATTTCAGTCATGGCAAACGCCTTGTTGGTGAAAACAGACCTCTTCACAGAAAATGGACTTGTTGAAGCTGGTAATTCCATCACGTTAGTAGCGTATCCTGCTTCTAAGTGTACACTTAATAGTGATCCTAAATATCTAGAGTTTGCACTAGCTCCTATAATCACGGTTGTAGCTCCTTCTGCCTTTGCAGCTTGAGCAATCGCATCTGCATATGCAGCAGCGTTAAATTCATTTAATTTTGAGTCGGTAACGTTGAGTTGTTTTGAAACTCCATGAGTTCCTAGTTCTCCAGCGCCATTTGCGTTAATTGTAATCGCTGTAACGTTTGTTCCTAACTGGTCTGCGATGCCTTTTCCATAGCTCGCTACTTCATAAGCCGCTTTCTTGAAAGAGCCGCCTTCTGATTCTGTATATACTAATACTGACATAGTTATGATATTTTGAGTAGAGCGTGTTGCTCTTTACTTATTAATGTTTTGTGATTCCGCTTTCGCGAAAGCGTATTTAAAATAATACTATTAGATTGCTTTTGCCTCGTTGTGTAACAAGTCAATAAGTTGATCTAGATTATCTGCAGCTACTAACTTAACAGCACCTTTAGGAGCTGGTTTTTCAAATGAAACCGTATTAGTTTCTTTTGCAGTCGCGGCAGATGGTGTAACAGTTAACGGCTTTTTACGAGCCATCATAATTCCACGCATGTTAGGTATTCTTAAATCACTTTCTTCAACAAGACCTTTTTGTCCACCTATAACAAGTGGTAGTGAAGCAGTAACAGTTTCTTTACCACCATCAATTTCTCTAATTGCAGTAGCATTAGAACCATCAATTTCTAGAGAAATACAAGTATTTACAAAACTAGAATCGGTCATAGCTGCTACCATTCCTGGCACCATTCCACCGTTGTAATCTAGTGATTCACGTCCAGCGATTACTAAATCATAACCACCATTTTTAACAACAGCAGCAAGTTCTTGAGCAACGGCATAGCCATCTAGTGCTGGAGCATCTACACGTATCGCGCTATCTGCACCTATAGCTAGAGCTTTTCTCAGTGTAGGTTCCACCTCAGCGCCACCTACAGTGACAACTTCTACACTTGCGCCTTGCTTTTCTTTAAACCACATGGCTCTAGTGAGACCAAATTCATCATTTGGATTGATGACAAATTGAACGCCATTTGTATCAAACTGAGTGTTATTATCAGTAAAATTAATCTTTGAAGTGGTATCTGGCACGTGGCTGATACAGACTAATATCTTCATAGTTTATGGTTTTTTATAAGTTTTTCAAACGTTTGCGAAAGTACGTAAAAAAGCCTAAATAAACTATGCGCGCATAGTAAATTACATCACTTTTCTACTGTAAATCGGCTTTATGGGTGCTTTTGCCTGAATGTAATCTCGATTTTAACGCAACTGTAACATGGTTACGAAAACGATTACATTCCTAGGTTGCACTTTTTTATGGCTTTATCGGTACATTTTTTATCTTAAAAATGTGGTGTACTACGATTGTGTAAGTTATTTTTGTTGCACTTATAAACAGTAGTATTTATGAAGACTATACAATTCCGTGAGGCGATTTGCGAAGCGATGAGTGAAGAAATGCGCCACGATGAGTCCGTTTATTTAATGGGTGAAGAGGTTGCAGAATATAATGGAGCCTACAAGGCTTCAAAAGGAATGCTAGATGAATTTGGTGCTAAGCGTGTTATTGATACGCCTATCTCTGAATTAGGTTTTGCAGGTATCGCAATCGGTTCTACAATGACAGGTAACAGACCTATTGTTGAATACATGACCTTTAATTTCTCTCTAGTAGGAATAGATCAAATTATAAATAACGCTGCAAAAATACGTCAGATGTCTGGTGGGCAATTAAAGTGTCCTATCGTTTTCCGTGGACCTACAGCAAGTGCTGGACAGTTAGGGGCAACACATTCACAAGCATTTGAAAACTGGTTTGCAAATACTCCAGGACTTAAGGTGATTGTACCATCTACTCCTTATGATGCAAAAGGGCTATTGAAAGCTGCAATACGCGATGACGATCCAGTTATTTTTATGGAGTCTGAACAAATGTATGGTGATAAAGGTGAAGTGCCAGAAGGTGAATATGTATTGCCTATAGGTGTTGCAGAGTTAAGAAGAGAAGGAACAGATGTAACTATCGTTTCTTTTGGTAAGATTATTAAAGAAGCTTACAAAGCGGCAGACGAGCTTGAAAAAGAAGGGATCTCTTGTGAAATTATCGATTTAAGAACAGTACGTCCTTATGATAAGGAAGCGATCTTAAAATCTGTTAAGAAAACAAATAGACTAGTAATTCTTGAAGAGGCATGGCCTTTTGGTAATGTTTCTACTGAGATTTCTCACATGGTACAAGCTGAGGCATTTGACTACTTAGATGCTCCTATCTATAAAATAAACACTGCTGATACTCCAGCACCATATTCTCCAGTATTACTGGCTGAGTGGTTGCCTAATCACAACGATGTGGTAGAAGGTGTGAAGAAAGTGATGTATAGAAAGTAAATTCATACTATATATATGATAGAGCCCAGTTTTTAACTGGGCTTTTTAATACTCTTAAAACAAATTACTTAAAAAGTAGTTTTATATTCGACAGCCTATAGCTCTTATTGATATGACTAAATATTACGCTTTCGCGAAAGCGAACCTTTTAAAAGCCTTATTGCTAATCACATTTCTAGCAACAACAATGGTCGCCGCACAAACTAAGGTAGGTGGAGTGATCTATGATGAATTTGGTGATGGAGTTCCATTTGCAAATGTATTTTTTCCAGGCTCTAGTGAAGGCACCATAACTAATGAAAATGGTCGCTTCTACTTACAGTCGGACTCCACTTATGATAGCATCCAGATTTCTTTTATAGGATACGAAACGCTTATTCATAAACTGGAAACTAAGGTTAATCTAGAAATTAATCTAACTTTAAAAACGGAAGCCTCAGCACTTGATGCGGTAGTTATTTATACTGGTAAAACTTCAAAAAAGAATAATCCTGCACTGGATATATTGCGCAAGGTATGGGAAAACCGTCGTAAAAACGGACTTTCTCAGTTCAAGCAATATCAATATGATAAGTATGAGAAGCTAGAGTTTGACATGAATACCATTGATAGTCAAATGGTACAATCTAAGCTGTTCCGTGGAATGGAATTTATATTTGATTTTGCTGACACTAGTGCTGTGACTGGAAAATCATATCTGCCTATATTTATTAATGAGTCATTATCTACAGTTTACGGAGATAATAAATTAAATAAAGAGTTAGACGATGTAAAAGCAAATAAGAACTCAGGTTTTTCTAATAATCAGACCTTGATCGCTTTTGTAAAAGACTTGTACAACGATATCGATGTGTATGATCGATATTTAAAATTCTTTGATAAGAGTTTCACTAGTCCAGTAGGTAGAGCTGGTATAGATACCTATAATTATGTGTTGAGAGATACTGCAATAGTAGATGGTGTAGAGGCATATAATATAGTATACTATCCACGTCGTAAAGGAGAACTTACTTTTAAAGGAGATTTTTGGGTAGCTGCAGAATCTTATGCAATTAAAGAAATCAATTTACAAGCGACTAAAAGTGCAAACATCAACTGGGTAAAAGAAATCTACATAGAGCAAGAATATGATGTGCTAAATGATAGTTTATTTCTCATTACTCGAGATTATTTTTTAAGCGACTTTGCTCTAAATAAAAAAGAGGAGTCTAAAGGTATTTATGGAAAACGTACCACGTTGTTCAATAATTATCAATTTGATTTAGAAAAAGAACCAGATTTCTATAGACGTAGAGTAAATGATTATGATCCTGAAATTTATGATCGTGATGAGGCTTACTGGGATGAACATAGACTAGAAAAACTTAATAAAGATGAAAAGCAAGTGTATACTATGCTTGATACACTTAAAAAGAATAAGAAATTTAAACGTCTTTATAATATAGGTACGGTACTAGCGTCTGGTTATTATGAATTTGATGGTTTTGATTTTGGACCTATATTTTCAACTTTTGGAACTAACGATGTAGAAGGTTTACGACTGCGTGCCGGTGGTAGAACTTATTTTGGAGCAAATGATCCATGGAGGATAGAAGGTTATGGTGCTTATGGTTTTAAAGATCAAAAATTTAAATTTGGACTAGGTGGTAAATGGTTGTTAGATAAGCAAAGCCGCTTAATATTAAGCGGTGGTTATAGAAAAGACGTAGAGCAACTAGCAGCTAGTCTTACTAAGACTAATGATGTGCTAGGTCGCAGTCTAGCATCTAGTGCGATAGTAAGTGCAGGTAATAACGGTAGGCTTTCTAAGATTAAATTAGGTATTGCTGCCATAAGTTTTGAACCATTATACAACCTTGAATTTAGATTAGGTACGAGCTATAGGAAAATAGAAACTGCTAATCCTGGATTCTTTAGTCTAGACTATTTTGATGCAGACGCTCCAGGCGGAATACAGTCTGAAACTAATCAAGCCGAAGTTGATTTTTCCATGACTTTTAAACCAGGACGTAAAACTTCTAACTATGGTGTAGATCGCACTATTATAAATGAAGGAGCTTATCCTATACTGTTTCTTAATTACTCTAAAGGTTTTAGAGATCTTTTTAGTAGTGATTTTGATTATGATAAAGTACAGTTTTTTTACAGCCAGCCAGTACAGATTGGTGCATTTGGTAGATTAACAGCACGTATAGAGGCTGGTAAAACCTTTGGTGATGTACCGCTAGCATTGCTAGATGTGATTCCAGGTAACCAAACTTTTTTCAATGTACAAGGATCCTTTAATACTATGGATTTTTATGAATTTGTGAGTGATGAATACCTAATGGTAAATATAGATCACAACTTTAACGGTCGTCTTTTTTCTCGTATCCCAGGTTTGAGAAATTTAAACTTACGTGAGTTAGTAGGGATAAAAGCTGCTTATGGTAGGATAAGTGATGAAAATATTGCCATAAACGCCAGCGGTCTTAATTATTTAGCTCCTGAGGATATTTACTGGGAATACAGTGCTGGAATAGGTAATATTTTCAAGGTCTTACGCATAGATGTAAGCTTTAGAGGCAGCTATAATTACTTGCCAGATGCACGTACAGTTGCCGTAACGGGTAGTTTTGGATTTGTGTTTTAGAGCAGAAGAGTTTTCTTTACTCAATCCTTAAGATTGCGGAAACTCAATCTCTTTTTTTTCAATAGTCATACCGCTGCATAGCGGTATCGGCTATGGTTAATTTAATGTTTTTTCAAATTCCTCATTCCTTAAACCGCCAAATATGCCAAGACAATTACTTGGCATATTGTCTACGAAGCAGTAACTACCACAAATGATTTGAAATTTGACATGCCAACTATTCTTGTTGGCATAGTCTAGATCTGGGCTCTGTAGATTTTTTACTGTGATGACACTGCATAGCGGTATCGGCTAGTGTTGTCTTAATGTGATTTTAAATATGCTTTCGCGCAACCTGCCTGCCAGCAGGCAGGGCGAAATCCCGAAGAATAATCCTCCTGAGAACGCTATAGTTTCGTTAACATTATTTTATTACTTTAGCGAGATTTAAAAAACCAAACAATTTTATTTATGGAATCATACATGATTTATATGCCATTAGTAATGGCAGCTCTAGGATTACTTTACATGTTTATCAAGAAATCTTGGGTCTTGAAACAAGATGCAGGAGATGGGAAAATGAAAGAAATTTCAGATCACATCTATGAAGGTGCTCTTGCTTTTCTCAATGCAGAATATAAACTACTTGCCATTTTTGTAGTGGTAGTTAGTGTTTTACTATTTATAGTATCTCTAGTAGTTCCTTCTACGCACTGGATGATTGTTGTTGCATTTATTTGTGGTGCTGTCTTTTCTGCTTACGCAGGAAATATAGGAATGAAAATCGCAACTAAAACTAACGTAAGAACAACACAAGCAGCTCGTACGAGTTTACCAAATGCATTAGGTGTTTCCTTCGGTGGAGGAACAGTTATGGGATTAGGTGTTGCAGGTCTTGCAGTACTTGGTTTAACAGGTTTCTTTTTATTGTTCTACCACTACTTTATGGGTGGAGAATGGACTGATACTGATACTATGACCGTAGTACTTGAAACGCTTGCTGGATTCTCTCTTGGAGCTGAGTCTATTGCACTTTTTGCACGTGTAGGTGGTGGGATTTATACTAAAGCGGCAGACGTAGGTGCTGATCTTGTAGGTAAAGTTGAAGCAGGAATTCCTGAGGATGATCCACGTAACCCAGCAACTATTGCAGATAATGTAGGTGATAACGTAGGTGATGTTGCGGGAATGGGTGCTGACCTTTTCGGTTCTTATGTAGCAACAGTTCTTGCAGCGATGGTTTTAGGTAACTATGTGATAAGAGATATGGGCGGTAATATCGTTAATGAAGGTTTTGGAGGAATAGGTCCTATCTTATTACCTATGTCTATTGCAGGTGTAGGGATTATCATTTCAGTAATCGGAACTTTATTAGTGAAGATCAAAAGTAATGATGCTAAGGAGTCTCAAGTTATGAGTGCTTTAAACGTAGGTAACTGGACTTCTATAGTTTTAGTTGCAGCAGCGTGTTTCGGACTTTGTAAGTGGATGCTTCCTGAAACTATGAAAATGAATTTTTACGGTGAAGGAGTTCTTGAAATTTCTTCTATGAATGTATTCTATGCTACGCTAGTAGGTCTAGTAGTAGGAGCCGTTATATCTTCAGTTACTGAATACTATACTGGATTAGGTAAGTCACCTATTCTTAAAATTGTTCAACAATCTTCTACAGGTGCAGGAACTAACATTATTGCAGGTCTTGCAACAGGTATGATCTCAACGTTCCCATCTGTTTTATTATTTGCTGCTGCGATCTGGACATCTTATGCATTTGCAGGATTCTATGGTGTTGCTCTTGCAGCAAGTGCGATGATGGCAACTACAGCTATGCAATTAGCGATCGACGCATTTGGTCCTATTGCAGATAATGCTGGTGGAATTGCAGAGATGAGTGAACAAGAACCTATCGTACGTGAACGTACTGATATACTAGATGCAGTAGGTAACACTACAGCAGCAACTGGAAAAGGATTTGCGATTGCAAGTGCGGCATTAACCTCACTAGCACTTTTTGCAGCTTATGTAACTTTTACAGGAATAGACGGAATTAATATTTATAAAGCTCCAGTACTTGCGATGTTATTTGTAGGTGGAATGGTGCCGGTGGTATTTAGCGCACTTGCTATGAACGCAGTTGGTAAAGCAGCTATGGAAATGGTAGAGGAAGTACGTCGCCAGTTTAGAGAAATTCCAGGAATTATGGAAGGAACTGGAAAACCAGAATATGATAAATGTGTAGATATTTCTACAAGAGCTTCTTTAAAAGAAATGATGTTACCAGGTTTGTTAACTATAGGTTTCCCACTAGTAATTGCATTTGTTCCTATGATTTTTGGAATGGACAATCTTGCTATTGCTGAGATGTTAGGTGGATATATGGCTGGTGTAACTGTAAGTGGAGTACTTTGGGCAATTTTCCAAAACAATGCTGGTGGAGCATGGGATAACGCAAAGAAATCGTTTGAAGCTGGTGTTGAAATCAACGGTGAGATGACTTATAAAGGTTCTGACGCTCACAAGGCTGCAGTAACTGGAGATACAGTAGGAGATCCATTTAAAGATACATCTGGTCCATCAATGAATATCTTGATTAAATTAACTTGTTTAATAGGTCTTGTAATTGCACCTATCCTAGGTGGTCATGCTGAGGAAGGACACGCTGCTGTAATGACTCAACAAATTGAAAAAGAAATCGTTCAAAATAACGATGCGACTATGAATAATTATCAAGATTTAGATATTCAAAAAACGGTAGATGCAACAACTGGAATTGTAACTGCAAACGTTTCTTATAAGAAATCTACTGGTGGTGCTACTATCACTAAGTCTCATGAATATGTAGGAACTGATGCTGAGGTTGAGGCAAGAATCAAAGCGCTTAATCAAGAAGTGATTAACTTTCAATAGGATATAATCAACTTATAGAATCCCATTCTAGCATTGCTAGAATGGGATTTTTTATTTAAATCAATTATTGCCTATTTTCACAACATGGCTTTTTTAAAACGTGATCCTTGGATTCTAGATGTTTACCGCACTTATAGCGGTAAAACTCATTTGTATGTACGCGGTCGTGCGCTAGAAGATCAGCCACTCAAGCATTACGAGCAACAAACTTTTTATCAAACGCTGCGCAACACCTGGCGTACTTTTAAAACAGACGAGATACGTAATGCTCTTGTGGTGCTCACTTTGTCAAATGGTAAACAGTTTGAAACTGTAGCAGACCATGAAGGTTATTTCCTTTTTGATATTACTATAGATACATATCTACAGGACTTAACAGATCAAGAAGGCTATTTAGACATATCGGTAAAATTTGATGAAGATAATTCCGCTTTTGCGAAAGCAAAAAAACAAAAACGAATTGCAAAAAACAATTTCAGTGGTGAGACACTCATCCCGCCAAATTGCTCTGTTTATGGAGTTATAAGTGATATAGATGATACTATAATGCATACTGGGGTCACTAGTTTTCTTAAAATACGTGTTGCTTTTAATACCTTTTTTAAAAATTATGACCGCAGACTACCTTTAAAAGGTGCTGCAAATTTATACCAGCTATTACATAGAGGAACGTCAGGGAAAGACCAAAACCCTATGTTTTACCTCAGTAATAGTCCTTGGAATTTATATAAGTATCTAGAGAAGTTTCTTGATTTTCATGGGTTTCCTAAAGGCCCTATTCTTCTAAGAGATTTTCCAACACCATGGGATAGAACACCTAAGTTAAAACGACCACATAAAGTACACGAACTGCTCAATATCTTAAAACATTATCCAGAGATGAGTTTTATTCTCATAGGAGATAGTGGGGAACATGATGTGGATTATTATAAAGACGTTGCAGAGAAATATCCAGATCGCATAATGGCAATTTATTTAAGATCTGTCGACCACGAGAAAAAGATGGCAAGAGTAAAATCCATTGCCGATTCATTTACGATTTGCCCAATGCTACTCGTACAAGAATCTACTGAAGCTGTGAAGCATGCACGTGAAATGGGATGGATTGTGTAAGAGGCAGTCTTTTAGTCTTCAGTCCTCAATCCTGAATTAATGAGTTTAATCATAGTTTTCCAACACCAACAAATTAATTCGTCGTTGCAGTCCTTGTAATGACAGTTGAAAATTATCATTGCGAATTATAAAAAAAAATCCGTAGTTGATTAGAGAAAATGGTCAGTTTGAGAGCATTTTAAATTACGAAATATATTGATGGAACCGGCCTTGGGAAGTCTGTCGTAAAAAATGAAAATAAGTGAAGCGTTTAGAAGAAAAGAAAACCTTAATGTTCTTGGGTGACTAATTGATACTTTCAATTCAGTTCCGTTTAAAAATTAGAATCTTGGTTTTTTCTTTAGCGAGCTTATTGAAATTTTCAGACAGGTGTCCCAAAGCCTAGATTTTTTTGGTTCGTTTTTGCAGCAATGGCAAAAATGAACAATGCTGGTTTAAATCTGCATTCCATTACATTGTTTTTTTTAAGGACTTAAAAATCCTTTAAAATAAACTTGTTGATTGACCAGGTAATCAATCAATTCACATTCCTCATTTATAGATAAGGCATAAGCAAAAGTACTAGTGCTTTCATCAATTTGTTCTATAGTCATTGTGTATTCATCAGGAATACAATCAGATATGTTTTTAAAATGAATATGCATTCCATTGTAAACACCATCATTTATTCCAGCGTCAATCTCAATATCTAAATATGTAATGAATTTACGATCATCAAAATCTGGATAATAATGCTCGTTTTTATCGATTCGTTTTTTTATCGATTTTATAGTTGCAATAAAAGGTTTCGTGAAGATTTCTTTGCGATTTCTTAGTGCTTCACTTTGGCGCATTTTTTCAAGTGAAACGTCTATATTTTCTTCTTCTGCGGTAAGAAAAAGGCTTTTAAATGAATCATTGTATTTTTTATTAACTTCTTTAGTTGAATTTAGGTAGTTAAAAAATATAGAGTGATCGCCAGAAATAACATATTCATCGGAATAAGTAGGATAGTCTAATTTCAATAACAATTTAAAATCTTCAAAATCCAATAATTCATATTTTAAGCTTATTAAGCTATTTTTTGGATCAAAATCTTCAAGAGTTGATGATTCAATTTTTTCAATTTTAACACGATTCTCATAAATTATTTTACCTCTTACAGCAAAAATTGTTTCAGGTTCTAGCTCCAATAAGTTATTAGCTAGAATATAAGTTCCTTTATAAGTTAACATGGCAAATTCATTCCCTTCACAGCCTCTGCCAGCATCAGTTAGAACAAATGTTTGATCTTCATTTAAATCAAGTTTTAAATCTAAACCTATCGTTTCATGGACAAAAGTTATTTTTTGCCCAAAAGAAAGGCAACAAGAAAACAGTAGAAATAATAATAATGGCCTTATCATTCTAATTAAACGAATTTTTGATCTGTAATATTATGAAGTAAAGAAATAGAACTAAATATTAAGCAAAAAGTCCAGTAAGCTGTGCATCAATCTTATTGATGATATCACCTAAATCTTCTGGATTATTTACAAAATCTATGTTTTCTACGTCTATAATAAGTAAATTTCCTTTATCATAGCCATGAATCCATGCTTCATAACGCTCGTTCAAGCGACTTAGATAATCTATAGAAATGGTGTTTTCATAATCACGACCACGTTTGTGAATTTGACTCACAAGATTAGGAATAGAACTGCGCAAGTAAATCAATAGATCTGGAGCTGCAACCAGTTTTTCCATTAAGTTAAATAATGAAGAATAGTTATCAAAGTCACGTTGTGATAACAATCCCATGGCATGAAGATTAGGTGCAAAAATACTTGCGTCTTCATATATCGTACGATCTTGAATGATTTTTTTACCACTTTCACGTATATCGAGTACCTGGCGGAAACGGCTGTTCAAGAAATACACCTGTAGATTAAATGACCAGCGCTCCATGTCAGTATAGAAATCTTCTAAATATGGATTCTCGAGAACGTCTTCATATTGAGGAGTCCATCGATAATGTTTTGCAAGTAATTTAGTTAGAGTAGTTTTTCCTGCTCCTATGTTTCCAGCGACAGCGATATGCATATTATAATTTCTTCAGGTTGATAGATGAAACGTGTAAACGTTTCTGGCTGTAAATATAAAGTTTTCCACCCTTTAGATAAAGAGATTCGGGTGTGTTTTCTTGAGAAATAGGTGTTGTTAATTCGCTTTCGCGAAAGCGGAATTTTCTATCAAATCGATACCATTTCCAGCCACTTATTGTTTTAAAACCTAGTTGCTCAAAATCAAATGCTACAGGAAGTTGTATGGCTGCATCGATATGACTTGTGTTGCTGGCATAAGTATTAAAAGTGTTGATCCCATGGGCTGTTATCACATGGCAAAAATTGTAATCACTTTGCATATCAATTACAGGAGATGTTAATGGTGTAGTGCTATTAATGACTTTATCGTTGATATAATCATAGAGTTCTAAACGTGACATGTCAACATTGTAAAGCCAGAGTCGACGTTCTCCTGCAAGTCTTGCATGTTCAATAAATCGTTGAGGTTTGAGGTCGTTAAAATTAATACGTAGTTGTTCGTTCAGCCTGTTGTCTAGAAAAACTATAGTTTGCGTGTCTCTATAGAAAACCAGAATTTTCAACGGATTGATAATATCTACACTAGCAATATCGCCCAGTTGAATGTCATAAAACTCAAGTCTGTTTTCATTCGACTCCTTATAGATTACATTATCTGTACTGAAGTAAAGGTTTTCAAAATCATCTACTCCATAAAATTGATCACATTTAAGTGATGTGCTTGGAGCAGTAGGAATTTGAGCCTGTAAATTCCAGCAGCATAGAACTAAAAGAAAGAGTAATCTATTCATGGTTGTAAAATACGACCATTTATTAAATCAACTTGCTATTTTGAAGTTGTTCAAAGGTAAGGTTGATATTTTAGAAATGAAGTGCTGTCTAGTCGAGCGAGAGTAGAGACCTAAATCTAAATAGTTTATAGAACAATGCGCAGTTCAGTAAAGATATCGAGAATTCCAATCTCAAAGATTTGGGTTCTAATGAACTAAAATTTATAGTTTATTGCTTTCTTGCTTTTTACGAGAAAGAATGATTCCTAAACTAGCTCCAAGAGCTATTCCTAATCCCATTCCTAGGGCTAGATTTTTAGTTAATAATCCCACAACTGACCCAAAAACGATTCCTACTGCTATTCCAAAGCCTAATTTATTTTTCATTTTCATTTTTCGCTTGTTTATTTCCTGTAATGTGATTTACATTCTAATCCTATTTAGTGTAGGTTTATTGGGTTTTGTTACAGTTTGTTAAATTGATTTTTCAAAATAGGTCATGTTCATTTATTGACAGGTTTGTATAGAACTCTATCGGTGTCTGAGTGATTGAGAGTCGAGACCTAAACCTAAATAATTTTTAAAAATAATGGATTCTTCTCTTAGGATGTCGAGAATTCCAATCTCAAAAAATTTGACTTTAAAAGTCTAAATTCTTAAAAATATTTCATATTAAAACCTGTGAGGTTTTAATAAAGGATTCGTTTTGAATAAAATCTATGGAGCAATAAGCTTATATCCATAACCACGCACATTGACGATTTCAATTTGTGAATCTTGCGCTAGCTTTTTACGTAATTTTGAAATAAAAACATCCATACTGCGACCAGAAAAGAAGTCATCATTTCCCCATAGTTTTTTAAGAATATAGGTGCGATCTAGCACTTCGTTCTTCTTTTGTAAAAGATGATAAAGTAGATGTGCTTCTCTATGTGTGAGTTTTAGGGCTGCATCATCTTTATAGTTCAACTTTTGTTGTGGAAAGTTAAAATTATAATCGCTTATTTGATAACTGGCAGCGGTTTGTTGTGTCTGTTTTCTAGAAAGTAAATTGTCTATGCGCACAATGAGTTCTTCCATAGAAAATGGTTGCTTGGCAACAGGAATATT
>JALZUY010000320.1 GCA_023301395.1 Nonlabens sp. | reverse complement strand
GTACATTTGTGCCGTTTTGTTTTAGTAAAACACTGCGCTTTCCATTTGAGGCTACTTTTACAAGTTCATCAACTAATGCAAAATATTTATGGTCGGTGTTTTTATCATAATAGCATGTGTAACCTCTCTTTTTATAATGAACTACGTTATTATCACTTTCTTCTTTAGATTCAGTGGAATTATAACTTACGACTGCTGCTGTATTAGAGCTTACTAAAACAATACTATCTGCCGATTTTAAAAAAGCTTTTTTAACTGTTCCATAATTTATAAGTTTTTTCACAGATTCATTTTCGCTATTTAAAGTAGTTACTTTGATATCTTGTAAAAATGTTTTTTGATCCCTAAAAGGATCATAGATAATCTCGCTTACGGCTCTATTTCCCTCGATCTTTAAGTTTTCAATTGTTTTAGTAGAATTGTTATACTGAAAGGCTTTTCCTATAGAGGTACCTATAAATAGGGCTTCTTTATTATCTATTGCAAGTGCTCTGGGATCTCCAGTTTGATCAGGTAGTGAAATAGATTCTATATAGATATTAGGAAAAACAAATATACCATCTGACGTGGTGGTCACCCAGTAATTATTATCACGATCCTTAATCACATTTGTAGTAAAAATAGAAGGTAGCAGCCTTCTTTTGTAAACCAATTCATTGTTTTGAAGCTGCATAATAAATATCCCATCTGAGGTACAGAACCAGATATCTCCATCAAGTTTACTTATATGAGTTATGTTATAACCATCCAACTGTGCAGGACTTCTTAATTTTTTCCAAGTTCCTTGATCTGAAAAGTCTATGAAAACTTCATTTGTGTTACTATTTTGAAAAAGAATAATGCTTTGATCATTTCCTAAATAGCATACTACCTCTTTCATGCGGTCTTCGTTATTAAAAGCAATCAAGCTTTTAGGTAATTTGTTATGAAGTATGGGCGTTTTATCTTTTAAAGTGTAAAAGTCATTTTTATAAGTGAAAACAACTTCGTCTTCTATAATCAGAGGATTTATAGAAATATCTGCATCAGTAGTTTTATAATCTACTAGTTCAAAACCAGAGGGCAAATCAAATACTTTTACAATTAAATGACAGCTTACTACCAGCTGATTATCATAAATAGCTAGTTCTGGTAAGTTTCCTTTAAGATCATTTTTTAAATCTTTAAAAAGGATCATCTCATCATTCTGCACATAAAAAATTTGTCCAGAAATATTAACGCACCATATGCGGTCTTGCGTGTCCACATGAATTTCAAAAACAGAAAGACCGCGCTTCTCTAAATGATTAAAAGTCTTATAATTTTTACCATCAAACCTGGTAAGACCTTTATTACCAGCAAACCATAGAAAACCTTTACTATCTTCTACAACGCCATAAAACTCTTTGTCAGGTAATCCATCCTTTTCTGTTAAATGGATAGAAACTGGTTGTTGTGCAAAACAAAAATTGCACAGAATAAAAAATAAAAGAATAAGGACTCTCAAGATTAGCTTTTAGGTTATGGTAAAGCTACTATTTTATAGAGGTTTTTCCCTCACCGATTGCTGGAAGTTCCTTTTGGGTTTATGAGTAGGAAAAAGAACTGTTTAATAAAAGGTTTGAATTTGGTAAAGTCTTATTAATTTCAGCTCTGGCAAGAGCTGAATTCTCAAACTTTACTTTACTATATTAAGACCAAGTTCCTGACCTTTTTTAATCATAAAAGTCTTTGCAGCTTCATACTCATTAGGGATTACACCATCTAGGATAGAGTCTTTAATGGCGGTTTTAATCATGCCTATTTCACGACAAGGTTTGAGGTTAAACGTAGCCATAATTTCTTCACCACTTACTGGTGGCTGAAAATTACGTACATGGTCGCGTTCCTCAACTTCTACAATCTTCTCACGGACTTGTTGGAAATTATTATGATACTTCTTAAATCTATGCGGATTCTTAGTCGTAATGTCTGCCTCGCAAAGTGTCATGAGGTCTTCTATATAATCGCCAGCGTCATGAACTAATCTACGTACAGCGCTATCTGTAGCAGCTTCATCTATTACCGCGATAGGTCTTGAGGACATGCGCACCATTAATTGAACAAACTTCATTTTATCATTCAATGGCATTTTTAAACGCTTGAACAAATGATAGGTCATTTTTGATCCTTTGAATTCATGACCATGGAATGTCCATCCCACTTTTTTACTGAATTTCTTTGTTGGAGCTTTTCCTATATCATGGAGCATAGCAGCCCAGCGCAACCATAAATTATCGGTATTGCGTGATATATTATCAACTACTTCTAGCGTGTGGTAAAAGTTGTCTTTATGTTTTTGACCTTCTACTTCTTCAATTCCTTTAAGAGCAGTGAGTTCTGGTAGGAAATAATGAAGAAGTTCTGTTTTTTCAAGTAATAAAAAACCATGAGATGGTTCATTACACATCATTATTTTATTTAATTCTGTAACGATACGTTCGTTTGTAATAATCTTGATGCGGCTTGAGTTACGTTTTATACTTTGAAAAGAATGGTCTTCAATTCTAAAGTTCAATTGTGCTGCAAATCTTATGGCACGCATCATACGTAATGGGTCGTCGCTGTATGTAATGTCTGGTTCTAGCGGTGTTTTAATGATCTTTTTTTCAAGATCTTCCATTCCATTAAATGGATCCACAAGTTGGCCAAAGCTGTTTTCATTTAATGAAAAGGCCATCGCGTTAATGGTAAAATCTCTACGGTTTTGATCATCTTCTAGCGTTCCATCTTCTACGATAGGATTGCGGCTATCTCTTGTGTAACTTTCTTTGCGAGCACCTACAAACTCTAGTTCATAGTCATCAGTCTTTACCATAGCAGTGCCATAGGTTTTAAATACTGAGACTTTTGAACTCTGTGGTAAAAGTTGAGCTACTTTTTGAGCAAGTTCAATACCACTACCTACTGCAACGATGTCTATATCTTGTTTTTCTCCACGCTTTAAGAAATAATCTCTTACAAAACCACCTATCACATAACACTCGATATTGAGTTGTTTTGCGGCTTCACTTATGATTTTAAATACAGGATGTGCGATTGCATCTTTAAATTGCAGTTGCTCCATAATACTATTATCTCAATATTTTCATAGTTCCATCATTTGATATTTTAATGATGGATGATGGTGGTACGTTAGTTTTGGCAAGTGGTAAGTCGAGAATATATCCCAGCCTACTTTTAAGAATTTCACTAATATCTATGAATCCTACAGGTGTTTTTTCACCACTTAGATTTGCGCTAGTGGAAACAATAGGTTTTCTCAATCCTCTTATAATTGCTCTGCAAACAGGATCATTAGTAACTCTTATAGCTAGTGTGTTATCACTGGCAATGAGGTTTTCTGCAACGGCCTTAGGCCTGTCATAGATAATTGTAAGTGGCTTTTTATTGAGTTTCAAAACTTGCCATGCCATTTCTGGGACTTCTTCAATGTAGCGATCTAGCATATCAAAGCTATCTACAAGAATGATCAAAGATTTTGAAGGATCTCTTTCTTTTATTTTATAGAGTTCTTCTACAGCCTCATAATTTGTAGCATCGCAACCTATTCCATAAATGGTGTCAGTAGGATAAAGGATGATCTTTCCTTTTTTCAAAGCAGTTACGGCTTCTCTAACATCTTCCATAGGCAAGTCTACCACGACTTCCTTTTTCTTGCGTCCTCTTACTTGATCTCTTCTATTTCTATCGCGGTCACTGCGTGCCATAACTAACTATATTATTTCACTTCTAAGTACTCAAAAGCTCTTTTGGCAAAATTACGATTTAGCTCACGACATTCCTCTAACAATCCGTCCTTTATCGTAGCATTCTTAACTTGTGCTATAGCATTA
The DNA here is from genome assembly GCA_023301395.1 of Nonlabens sp. GTDB lineage: Bacteria > Bacteroidota > Bacteroidia > Flavobacteriales > Flavobacteriaceae > Nonlabens. The sequence continues at coordinate 2,342 of JALZUY010000320.1, read as the reverse complement.
TCAAAATCTGTAAATAATGGATGATATTTAAAGTCATAGAATTTTGACGAGTTAGGAATCACGGCTACTTTTTTACCTAACATCATGGACCAGTACATCGCATGGTAGCTGTCAGTTACGATATATTCACTTTTTCCTATGAATTGAATTAACGCGTCCAGATCTATGGTGTTTGAAGTGCTCGAGTAATCTTTGAATTTTGATGTAATGTGGGGTTGCTGAATAGTTTTCTTGTGAAATATAACACCTATCTCTTGAGTGTTCTCATAAGATTTATCAAATAATTCATGGAGACAACTTACACATGGCAACCATTCGCCAGGCATACTGTAATCTCTAGTTCCGGTTAATCCAAATTTTTCAACATCTACATCATAACTATCAATCTTACCATATAAGCTCGGTTTTTTCTCGTTATGACCTACGCCCCATAAAACAGTTTTTTTTCCTTTCAACGCAAGCTCTTGATAGAATTTCATTTGATTTGTGAAACTACCTCTATTAAGTAATCCGCCGCCACCTATAATAAGAGAATTACGGGTCATATCTTCAACGAGCTGGATTCTACTGTTTTTATCGGTGCGTTTATATAGAAAAATATCTGAATAATTACTTTTAAGCTCTTTAAAGTATTGATGTGGAGCACAATATAAATCACCTATATTTGAAGTGTCATAACGATGCACGTTGATGATTCCTTCATTTTTCTGATCCAAACTTAGAATCTTTTTGAAGGTGGCTTTTTTAAAGTAGCTCGATTTTATTTTATTAATCATAGGTGTTCCTTGTTGCATAGATATTGTGAATTATCATAAGATGCAGCTATTGATGTAAAGATAAATGAAAACAAAGGATGTCTATTTATGAACTTCTCGTAGTTTTGGCATATGAAAAGCGTTTATCAAGAATCATACGTTTATTTAAAGGAATCCATCCTAGCAGCTATTGAGCAGTTTGACTCCATAGGTCGCTCGTTGCACGATGGTCGTAACGTGGTTAAGATTATTACGGTTAGTGATGAGTCACTTAACTTTAAACGTTTTAGAAAACCAAATGCGATTAATAAAATAGTTTACCGTTTTTTTAGAAAATCAAAAGCGCAACGTTCTTATGAATACGCAACTATCCTTAAAGATAAAGGAATAGGTACTCCAGATCCTATTGCGTATTTAGAGGAGAAAGCTGGATTAAGTTTTGGCACTAGTTTTTATATTTCTAAGCAAGTAGATTGTGATTTTACTTATCGCGAGCTTATTAATGATGATTCTATTGAAAACAAAGAGCAAATTTTAAAAGAATATGCCCAGTTTATTTACAAAATGCATGAAGCTGGTGTTTATTTCTTAGATAATTCTCCAGGAAATACTTTGATTACTAAAACAGGAACTCATTATGAGTTTGCTCTTGTGGACTTAAACAGAATGAAGTTTTATGACATTCCGTGGGATGATCGTCTCAAGAATTTTGAAAGATTATCTCCACAAAAATGGATGTATGAAGTAATGGGGCTAGAATATGCTACGCTTTCGCATAAGCGACCTCAGGAAACCATCTCACAGATGTGGCAATACACTCAAGATTTTCAAGAAGCTTTCCATCGCAAGAAACGTTTAAAAAAGAAGTTCAAATCCATAATTAAAGGAAAAAAGCAGATATGAAGTTGAGCGAAATACCAGGTTCCATATATCATAGCACAAGAATGTTATGTGTTTCTAGAAAAAAACTAGGTAAGAATCCTGTGAAGCATATACCTGTTATAGTATCACTTACTTCTATTCCTACTAGACTTAAAACACTGTCCATCACCATACGCAGTATGATGATGCAAGATTACCAGCCAGAGAAAATCATCCTGTGGCTCAAGGAAGATTTAAAAGGTCAAATTCCTAATTCATTGCGCAAGCTAGAAGGTGGTTTATTTGAAATTAGATTTTCACCTTATGGATTTTCGCACCGCAAGTTGATTCATAGTTTACAGGCTTTTCCTGATAAGACAATTATCACTTGTGATGATGATGTGATTTATCATTCATCGACTCTTAGGATCACTTATGAAGAACATTTAAAACAACCACATCGTGTTATAGGTAACCGCTGCCGTAATATTACTTATCAAAATGGTGAGCTGTTGTCTTATGGTAAATGGCCTTTTGTAAATGAGACGCCTCAAGAATCGTCTTTAGTAATGCCAGTAGGCGCTTTTTGTGTATTGTATCCAGCTGGTAGTTTAGGATCTCAAGTGCAAGATGTAGATTTGTTCATTAAATTAACTCCTAAGGCTGACGATCTATGGTTTAAAATGATGGCTATTTTAAATGGTACTCCATTGAACGATATATCTG
>JALZUY010000319.1 GCA_023301395.1 Nonlabens sp. | reverse complement strand
AATGACTCTTTTAAAAAAGTAAATCTGTTTTATAAAAAGTTACTTTTGAAGTTGGTGATTCACATGATTCATCGACCAGTGATATGGAACGTACTACTACTCTTCTTAACTCCCGAGAACAGGTTGCTCTACTCGTGGATGAATTCTATAAAAAGGTACGTGTTAATGAGTTACTAGGCCCTATTTTCAATGAAGTAATCACGGACTGGCCTGGACATTTAAGCCACCTGACCGATTTCTGGGAGACCAGTTTATTAAGAGCAAAAAGCTATAGTGGAAATCCTATTGAAAAACATCAAGAAGTTGATAAAACTGTAGATCATTCTATAGAAATGGAACACTTTGGAATATGGCTCCAGTTATGGTTTGAAACTATTGATTTATATTTCCATGGGGAAGTTGCACAACTTGCAAAAAATCGCGCACGCAATATGTCCACATTTATATTCTTAAAAATCTACGAAGCTAGAAAGAACTCTAGCGGTCAAAAGACCAATTCATAATATCTGTACGCAAGCCTAAGTTAAGCCAAGTGGTACTTTGCTCTTGTACATCTCCTATTTCAAAATGAGGATCAAAATCCCTGAAGATCACCTGCCCAAACACTTTTAATTGACTTGCAGGATTAATTACATATCCAGCTTCTACTTGAGCATAAAGAAAAGTCACTCTATTTCCTTGCCCTACTTCATTTCCTATGTCACCTATACGGTCATCTTCACTACGGTAAATATCACCACCATAAAATGCGTTATCAATTCCATCATTTATATCCAGTCCACGTTCTCCTAGAGTAAATTGGGCGTTTCCATACCATCTATCTTTAGTATATCTTCCTATCAATGTAGTTTCATAGAAATTTGCGCCCCATGGATGTGCTAGTGCTTGGTTACTGTTAGCATAATTAAGTACTACAGTGTTGTGACTGTAGGTATAAGGACGTACTCTATTATACTCTGCCTGTAGCATAAGATTCTTAACCTTAAAAGCATTTTGCCATTTCAAGCCTAATTGATAAGCGCTTTTATTTTGAAATCCACCATCACCATTTATTACTGATGATCCAGAGAATTCATCAAGAACAAGTTGTGCATAACCAGTAACTCGGTCTGTGAATTTATATTTTGCAGTTGCTCCTATTAATGCATTTCCACCTCTAGATCCAGTTTGCAGTTCTACAGCTTGATAGAAAATAATAGGATTGAGATAATTGAAATCAAATCCACGTTGATTATCATCTTGCCATAATACACTTTCAAAGAACCCTATATTCAGCTTATCAGTAGCATTCCAGCTCAAATAATGATGTACCATGAATTTAGTACGGAAAGAATCGTCGGCAGTTACGGCTGATCTTACATCCCTTAATGATGTGTAAAGAACCGTATAATCAAGTTTCCAGAATTTTGCATTTACTTTTGCATATGGAAATGGTTGTGAGTTATCACTTAACACTAGTGATCGATATCCATCACCTATAAAATGTTGTCCATGACCTAATTGTAAATCAAAATACTTACTTGGCTTATAATTAATATAACCTGTTGCTACTGGATAATCATAGATAGTTTCTCCACCATCTTCAGCAATTCCACGTCCTGGAACAATTCCTGGATTCCCACCATCTGGTGCTCTGCTTTCTATTTCCCTATTAAAATAACCAGCAAATCGACCTTGACTTTCTTGAATACTTGCGCCAAAGGTTATTTGTTCTCCTATTCCACCACTTACATTTACAAGTCTTGTATTATTAAAAGTATTGATATCATCGCCACTATCTTTTCCTAGCTGCAAATCTACTCCTGGATCTATAACAAACCAGTAATCATCACCAGCTATCTCAAAGAAATGTTCATTCCACCATTTTTTACCGAGCCAGGTTGACTCTTCCTTAAGTAAGGATTCTCTCTCTGCTTCAATATCAAAATACTGATCTACATAAGAGAACGTATAGGGTTTAACAGCCGTATGCGCATTATTCCCTACTCTATTCATCGCGGCTTCATATCTATGATATCGTTGGTATGAAAAAGGGATAATCCCATCGGACTTTAGTTGTTGTCCATCGTATTGATTTGAAATAATTTCTGGATATTCTTGATTCGCTTTCGCGAAAGCGATACTATCCAAAGCATTCATACTAGCATTTGCATTTTTTTGCTCCTGTTCTTTACCATTAAAGACTTGAAAAGAACCGTCTGGTGTCATGGGAACAGGAACTCTCAAAACAAATTGCATGTATGTAGGTATTCCATTATAAGTAGGTGCTCCTATTACAGGTAATTTCTCAAAAGATTTCCTTACAGCAGCAGTAAGCTCTACATAAACAGCGTCAAATCTAATGGGAACAAATTTTCCATCACGATCCACTTCAAATCGCAACGTCACTTTCTCGCCATCATTCAATGGCAATTCCTGCGGATGCTCATAATTCTTATATAATGAAGCATACAAACTCTTATAAAAACAGTCTTCTAACTGATTTACAGGCAGTGTTTTACAATCTTCAAAGTAAGGGAATTTTTCAACTGGGTCTTGAGCCATCACTATTCCCATAGTCAATAAACTGAGTAGTAGAAAAATATTTTTCATAGCAACCGCATCTAATTAAGCGGCTAAGATACTTGTTTTATGGGTGTATTTAAATAAAAAAGGTCGTGGAGAACCACAGCCTTTTCTATTAATTATCGGGTAATTTAGTCCTGTACTCTAAACTTTATAGGTAAATGGAAATAAATACTTACCGGATTACCTTTTACTTTACCTGGTGTAATGCGAGGTAATTTACCTATCAAACGATAAGCTTCTTTTTCAAGTAACGCATGTGGTGTTCTTACTTGAACATCTACTGGTAAACCTTTTTCATTTATTGTAAAAAGAATATCAATTTTCACGATTTCACCTTCCTCTAAATCAAGCTCATTTGCAAGACCTGTATCAAATTTACGTGACACAAATCGTTGCATTTTATCATTAAAACATTTTTTACGCTCCGCGTTATTGTCTAAAGATTCACAACCTGGAAATAAGGGCATGGAATCTAGACCATCCATAGTCGTTGTAATTGGCTTTGCAGGTTGCGGTTTTGCCGTTACCGTAGCTACTGGCGAGGCAATAATAGGCTTACTATCTGCTGGTTGAACGTCTACTGGCACAACAGGCTGTACTACAGGTTCTGGATCAATTACTGGCTCTGGTATTGGTGTATTGTCATCAACAACCTTAGGCGGCATTTCAATGTTTGGTTTAATAACAGCAACCTCTACTGGTGGATTATCAGGAACCGATCTAAATATTACAGGATTCCAATCACTGTCGTCAATAGCGATTATAGAGATTGGGTTCTTCTTAATCTCTACCTGTTCTGTAGTGATTTCAATAATCACAAAGGCAAGCAGCAATGCTGCGATAATACCTATTTGAAAATTGATGAATGGATTGACTCTTACATTGACATTCTTTTTGTCAAAACGGTCTTTCTTAGATGGTGTTGCAGCACCTTCTCGAGATAAAGTAGTTTTCATAATTAATGGATTTATGTTATTATGTAAACACTTCAAGAAACATACCACAAAAAAATCCGAGCCTTACAGCTCGGATTTTCATAATATTATAAAAGTAACTCTTTAGTCTTGTACTTGAAATATAATAGGTAGTGCATAAACAACTGTTACTGCTTTACCTCTTTGCATTCCTGGAGTCATTTTAGGAAGCGCATTAATTACCTTAGCAGCTTCTTCTTTCAGCCTTGGGTGCGGTGCACGAGATTGAACTCCTACAACATTCCCTTTGGAATCGATTTTAAACTGTACAGTAATTTTTTGACGACCTTCTAATCCAAGTTCGTTTGCAAGACCGGTATCAAATTTTTTATCTACAAATCTTTTGATTTTCTCGTTCATACATTTCTTACGATCATCATTAGTCTTCATTTTCTCGCAACCAGGATAAACCGGTACAGACTCGATAATAGCAAAAGGAACTTCAGCAATTTCTTCTACAACTCCTACTTCTTCAGCAACTTCTTCCACCTCTACGATCTCTTCTTCTTCAGTTGTTTCAGTAGTCTCAATGATTACCTCTTCAATTTCCACTTCATCCTCTACAACCTGAAGAACCTCTGGTGCTGGTGGTGGTGGTGGTGGTGGTGGTGGCGTATTCATCATCATAGTAATAGGCACTTCTTCCTCTTCTACAAAGGCTTCAGGCTCTACATACTCTTCGATTTCAGTGACTTCTTTAGTCTCATACTCTAGACCTTGCCAAGACAATAATAACATGAAAGCAAGTCCCATTAAGGCATACACCCAAATGTTTTTGCGTAAATCTGCTGATTCTGATTTCTTAATTTCCATAATTGGATCAATTTTGAATGTTAAAAATAAAGAAAAACCTGTACATAAGAATAGGTTTCTCTAGGAATGTGTGTTAAATCTTTTAGATATGAGCCACAAAAAGATAGTAGCAAGAATAATGCCAACGGTATTTGCTATCCCATCCATAAAATCCATAGTTCTATTAACAGCGATATACTCTTGTGCAAATTCTATTAAAACGCCCACTATGAAAGACAATGCAGCTGCTGCGACAGCTATTGTTCGTGACCAAGAAGCAACGATATCTTTCCAAGTAAACTTAAAATGGGACTGCTGAGTTAAAAACCTACTATAAAAGAAAAAATACCACAGAAATGCCATTATAAAATAAGCACTGCAATGGTATAATTTATCTATGTGATTGATATTAACCGGTGGCGCTGGACTATCACCTATTGAAAAATAGACAATCAATGCTGTATAGACTGGCGCAAACCAATAGAATATTTTAGCCACCTATTAATTCTTCATAAGCAACTGCTGTTAGAAGCTCTTCTACTTGTGAAGCGTCTGAAAAAGTCATTTTAATCATCCATCCATCACCGTAAGGATCTGAATTTACTAATTCTGGCTCGTCTTCTAGTTTCTCATTGAAGTCAGTAATCTCACCTGTAAGTGGCAAGAATAAATCGGAAACTGTTTTTACTGCTTCTACAGTACCAAAAACTTCTTCAACATCTAGTGTCTCGTCTACCGTTTCTACTTCTACATAAACGATGTCTCCTAATTCACTTTGTGCAAAGTCAGTAATTCCGATTACTGCCGTGTCACCTTCAATACGGATCCACTCGTGATCCTTTGTATATTTTAATTCTGCTGGAATATTCATAATAATATTTTAGTGGCGGTAAATTTAAGATAACTCACAAAGAAATAAGCTATGATTTTTTACTAATTACCAAAGGTATATCTCAAGGTCACTCCACTCCTTATTGTCGTTTGTGGAAATGCTGTAGATATTGCAAATTCTGAGAAGGTATGATCGTAGTAAAAAATAGCTGTAAAAGCTTGGCTTAAGTTATAATCGGCAGTGAATTTAAGGCCATAAATGGTTTGTCCTGCAGTTGCTTGACTATTATCAAGATCCAGAAATCTTACTATAGTGACATTATCTCTTACTGAACCATCTAATCGCATATTTAAATCACTCTTTATTATTTTACTGCGTCCTCCTACATTAGTCTTGAATTTTAAATCTTTAATGCGATATCCTAGACCTAGTATAAATTCATTACCATTAATCTCAGTCAATAAATTGTTATCAAAGCTCAAAGAAATTACACGATCCTTTCTCACCTCAGCAGCAACTGAGACTGAGTTTTTCATTTCAAAATCAAGTTTAAATAATGGGCTAAATTGCTCAGACAAGTTGATATTGAAAAATAAGTTGCGAGATTTAAAATCTCCCGTTTGGTTCAACGCATCGGGACTTTGATCTCCATAAGCCAAGTTTCTATTTCCAGCAGTATAATCTAGATTAGTCTGGAATTGATTGATGGTATAACTAGATCGATATCCATGATTAATGGAGAATCTACGGAATCTCTTTTTGAACCATTTTAAATTCATAAGACCAGTATATTTCACTGTCCAATTAGGAAGCGGCACATCCTTAAATGCTGATGTCTTTTGTTTCTCTGCACTGCGACCTTCGTAAGCTGCAAGAAATGCTGGAAGTAATACATCCTGACTATTCCTACTAAAACCTTCAGGAAAACCATCTACATCTCTTGAATAAGTGTCTGTACCATAGAACTCCTCGGCTAGACGCTCTGCTACTATCAATCTATTATTTCTAAAGTTGTCAAAGTTCTTAGATCCATCAATAGTACTTTTATTGAAGGCAGTTCCTATCATATTTGTGGTAATGTTATAATTACCAAACGTGTTAGGTGTTAATGATTGATAGGTCAAATTAGTTGGGTCTACACGGAAATTCTCTGTATACGTTTCTTGATAAGCGCGATTTCCAACTAAGTCAATTTTTAAATCCTTTAATAAATCAACATTTACATTTACGTCTAGATTTTTACTTTCAACTTCACTATACTGCTGGTTAAAATCCTGGAATAATGTCAACCATCCACGTCTGGCAGCTATATCTCTAATCTCTGCTTGAGAACCAAATGTAAATCCTGTAGTAGGCTTTAATGTGCCTATGAATCCTATTGCTGGCGTGTATCCTGGTAAGAAAATACCATTATTTTCTTGATAGTTTATTTGTGCTCTTTTTACTGAGGTTACAATTCCTATCAAGGTATTATAAGCTTGATTCCCAAAATTCTTTTTAGGTGTCTTATCTTTTTCTTCTTTTCCATTGGCAGCTACAGGAGTTGTTGCCTTAGTGTTGCGAGATCTTCCTGTGTTACGAGTTCTAGATCGATTTGCTACTCGTCCAAATTTAACTTTCTCCAAACCTACATACTTATACAACTTATCTAAATCCAAAGTCGTATTAATTCTATGTGTATTGGCATTTTGAACTGTATTTCCTAGGTTAGGAATACCATCTAGCTGTGCAAATTGTTGAGAATTACGTTGCCAGTTAAAATCTGCTGTATAGGTATAGCTCGTTTTCGCGAAAGCAAGAAAAGGGAACTTATCAAATGGCAACTGGTAAGTAGCTTCTAATTTCTGTGAGTGTGAATTAGGAATTCCTTCATCTAAGAAATCAGTCCAAATATCGAAAGTTTCATCTATGTTATCATCCTCATCTATGTAACTACGAATAACTCGATCATTATTTGCTGAGATATTAAATTGTAATGATTTAGTAATATCCCAATTAATCGCATACTGATGATTCATCGTGAAATTGCGATTTGATAATGGATCAATACTTATATTTTGCGCATCTGGAATATCATCTCCGTTTGTATCTACCGGATTAGTATCTAACTGTAGGTCTCTAAACTTCTGAGTATTGTATTGTCTCAAGATGTTTCCACTTACTGCAAAGCTGTTAGGTAATAAATTGACATTGAAATCTTTGAGGAATTTCAAATATTTCCCTTCTCCTACTAGCTTTTTAAATGGTTCCACTTCTACTTTAGGAAAGGCATAGTTATAGGTCGTTCCTACATTTACTGATTGATCTTGAAATTTTTCTACTTCAAAATTACGTTGATCCGTTTGATTATAAGAACCTGAGAACGTAAAGTTCTCGATATCATAAGGCATAGGTTTTGAATCGCCAGTACGTTCTTTGCGCACTCCTATAAGATTGATACTTTGCCTTCTTGTGTAATCCTCAGACTGTTCTCTAATAATATCACGCTCTGCATCACTGTTTGCACTTTCCAAGCGCGTTTCCAGTTCTATATCTTCAAACTGTGGATCAAATTGTGGAGTAATCGTTTCTTGCGCTATGCTATAAGAGAATGGTAATGTAACACCCCATTTTTCAGGCAGTAATTGCCCCAAATTCATATTTGTAGTCACATCATACTGAGTAAGATTCTCACGATCTCTCTCGTTAGGTCCTTGCTCAATGGCACCAAAACCAATCGTACTTCTCCTACCTGTAGCACTTATACTAGCAAAGTCTGCAAGGTTTACATCCATATTCATGACAGCTGCATATCCTCCTTGATTTTTTAAACCAGAAAGACGCATCTCGTTAAACCATACTTCACCACATATATCATTTGTAGTAGCGTTACGCACACCTATCATCATTGCACGCACGTCTCCAAAGTTAGGATTTCCCTTTATTCCATAACTGTGTTGATTAGAATCACCTGATGATGATGGGTCCAAGGTTGCTTGATCAAAGAAATTAGCCTGACCAATATTCAAAATAGGATCACTTAATACCAAAGCTTTAATCTCTTGAAGCAATGCTAGATCAATATTAAATTCATTTGCCTCTGGCCATATTTCTTCTCTAACGGTAGTTCCAAAAGTTGTTGGTTTTAATGGCAATCTTATCTCATAATAGTTATCGGTATAATCGATTCCTATTCTTATAAATGCCTCAAGTTCATCGTCTGCAATAGCAACTTCATTAACGAGTGACTCTGCATGAACAAACATTCTCAAAGATTCATATTGACGCATGTCAATTCTTATGTTCTTAAATACAGAACGTCCATCATCTGGCTCTAGGCCACATACTCTTAAAGCAAGTGATTGTTCGTTCTGTCTTATATTTTGGTTTTGAGTACGCAATTCTTCCCGCTCTACACCAGGTGGTAATCGATATGGAATAGGAGAACGTGATTCGTTATTTTCAATATTCACTCCTTCCACTTCAAATGCAGTTCCATCATCTCCAGGGATAGGATCACTATCTTGTAATGTAGCCGTATAACGACGGTAATCACCTCGTACTAAGTCCATGGAACCAAAACGTAATAAGGTCTCCTGATTAAACTCTGAAAGGTACATTCTCATGAAACGTATAGCTCTAAAATCACCTATCCCACCTATCACCTCTCGATTAGGATCACTTAATGGCACTCTAAATTGTACCCATCGTGTACTAATTGTACTACCGTTAGGTAATGTAGTTTGTACATCTTTTGTGTCAAAAATATATTCACTGTTCGTAACATCCATTCCTGGAAAAACATCAATATCATATTCAAAATAACTATCTATGGTATTCATAGTGTTATCTCTATTAATATCCTCCACATCTGGCAATGTGGTTGCTCCACGATCATCCTGTGAAACTTCAGTTGGAGAATTTCCTTGAGTATTATTGTATCTTCTATAACGAGTTAAAATATCACCTGATGTCGCAAGAAAATACTCGTAGTTATCTCGTGCAGGATCTTCTGGCCCAAAAGCACCAAATTGCAGATTTTCTTCAACATCACTTAACCCATCTAATCCTATATCTTGATTTGTACGTTGAGCACCGTCAGAATCAAAAGCATAGACTAGCGATTGATTCACAGGTACTTTTCCATAATCTGTAGGAATGGTTAGTGTTGTACTACCATCATCAGGCAGCCCATTTTCAAATTGCTTGCGATTATCTTTTAAGATATCTTCACTTATACTTCCTAAGTTAATAGATATGGTTCCACCAGTGTTAGTAGGGTCATACTGGAATGGATCCATTACCCAAAACTGGATATACTCCACGTTGGTCTGCTCAAAATCAGTACTGGAGAATTGTCTCATAATACCAGCCCAGTTATTTTGAGGATTAGGCAAAATATTACTTCCTGCTGCAGTTGGATTATAGTTATAAGGTCCACGTTGATTAGGTAAGAAATTTAAATCAAGTGTATTAATTACTTGCTGTTGTCCTTGTTGTATATCTACATTTGGAAATAATTCATCTACAAAAACACGTCTAGTTCTAGGATCAGACACATCATTATCAGTAATGTCTGCAGGGCGCTGAGTTCCATAAAAAATAGGGTCAATGGAATACCATGATAGCTGTGCTCTTGTGAAATTATAAGCTAATGCATTTCCTTGAGAACCTGCTCCTTCAAATGCCTCTGGCACACTGGCAAGTGACCATGCAAATGGAGAAAGTATGTCAATAGAAGTTTGTGATCCTTCAAAATCATCTACATAAGCAGCGGCTTGCCCTTCAAAATTATCTCCAGGTGGTGTTCCAGGAAATAGGTAAGCTAATTCTCCACGTAGCGACATTGCAGATTCTACGTCTGTATCTATATTAGGTAATTTATTCACCATTCTAGTGAGGAATGGAACTTTTGTATTATAGACGAGATTAGCTCCTATAATGGTGTTGTTGATAGGCTCAAAACCAAAAGTTGATTTTTGAGTAATAGGTCGTTCTTTTAAATTTAAAAACGTTCCACCTAATATAAGATCATCACTAAAACGGTGTTCTACATTAATTCCTGTAAAACGTTTTGTATTTTGATTAAAGGTAGAATTATTCTCAGTTGAAACCTGAATAGGCGTATTTGAATTCAATAATGCTTGATCAAGTATTATAACTCGTCCTCCTGCATAATCCACGGAGTAATCAATTCCTTCTTGCAGTGTTCTCCCACCAGCAGTAACCGTTACAGATCCTCGTGGCAAGTTAAAACCACCTATAGGAATCCCTTCTCTTCCAGTTGCTTTGTATTGCCCTTTAATAAGGTACTTGTTCTTATCTGCTGTTTGTTGCGCTTGTGCTTTAGTAGTGACGTACATGTCCCTATAAACATACTTATCTTGGTTTGGATTATAAGTACTGGGCTGATTATAATCTTCATTACCTGCACCTGGCGTATTATCTAGTTTATTAAACAAGTGCGTACCAAAAGGCTCTACCGTTGTGAAAATTATGCGGCCATTCTCTTGATCGATCGTTAAACCTGGAATAAAATCAAAAAAACCATCACCCGATGGCTGTGGATCACCTTGTTGATTGAGTCTATCTAAATTGAATACTTTTATTAATGTAGTTTGATCCACATCTACAGGTAATGGAACAGATGGATTTGTAATGGTTCCTACCGCTGGTGTGATATAATTTAACTCAGGAGGAAATTGATAGAAGATATTCATCCTGAAATCTTCTTGAGATAATTGAGAACCACCTAGGTTATAGATATTCTTCATCATTAAATCCCAGATAGGCTCACTAACATTAGTCAAATTACTCTTCAATAATTTTACAACTAAGTTTTGATTATTAACTGGCGATTGAGTTGGGTCAGTATTAACAATAACATCTGTAGCAATTACACCATCATTTGCAAACTCTCCAACTTGGAACACCTTTCCACCAACAGTATACTGGAATGCAACAGCAAGCACTTCATCATTATTTAAGCGCTGGCGCAATGATATATAACCTAATTGTGTATTCAGCTTGTACTCGTTTGCAGTAAGTTTTCTTGCGTTTTCTAAGGTCACATAATCAAAACCTTCATTTACTAACGCTCCACCAAAACCTTGTTGAACTGTTGAAATATCTCTAATCGCATCAGTTAAGATTGTTTGCGCACCACTATTAATTCCAAGTGGATTGAAATCATTGTTCTCATTTGAAGGGAAGCTACTAGCTGGAACATTTAAAAAACCACCAGGAACGTTATTAATTCCTATATTCTCAGGATCAGACTCACCTATGTCCTGTATGGCAACTAAGTTTCTTACATCTTGTGTTCTATTTCCACGATTGGTAATCCAAACTTCGGCTCTTGTGATTTGAATATTTGAATTTATAAACGGGTAATTTGCTAGCGCATTATCATAACTATCACGGAAATGATGAGACAGAAAATAATGTCTATTCTCATCATAATCCAGTGAGAAAAAATCAAAATCATTTACAGACGCGCCACCTTCGGCCTGTACCGTTCTTGACTCTGACTGCTGCTCTGAAAAAACAGTTGTTATTCTCGTTTTACCAAACTGTAACTCAGTCTTAAGACCAAAAAGGCTTTGAGCTCCACGTATCAAGGTAGAATTCAAAGGCATACTTATGTTACCTATCTCTACACTTTGAAGAATATCATCCTCAGATGGTGTGTAATCGAGCTTGATTTGATTTTGGAAGTTAAAGGTACTCTGCGTATCAAAGTTAGCATTCACATTTACGCGAGTTCCTACTTTACCTACTAGACTTAAACTAATACGTTGACTAAAATCAAAACTCCCGTTAGATCTATTACGAGGTGAAAAACTAGGATTGTCCGATTTATTAAATAACATCCCTAAATCTACTTCTACAGATCCTTGCGGTACAATAGAAATCTCTGTTCCACCAAAAATGCTCTCAAACAAATCTGACTCTACATAGAAATTAGGTAATAAATTCTTTTGCTTTTCTTTATCAGCTTCAGTCTTTCCAGCAATTGCAGCCGCTTTATCCTTAAAATACTCTGTCATGCGCTCTTTCATCACGCGATCTAAATATTCTTCACGTGTGAGCATGAATGGATATCCTATTTGAAACCCATTGAATTTACTGGAATAAATATATCGATCCAGATCAGGATCATACTCGTAAAGTGTAACAATACTTGGTGGATCTGGTAGCGTAATATCTCCTATGATAACACCAGTCTTAGTGCTATCTTGTGGAGTAGTAGGTGGTTCTTGTTGCGCTTTCGCGAAAGCGAATACCAAAAAACATCCTATGAATGCTACGTATCTATTTATGAATTGAAGAGAACTATATTTCAAATCTTACAGCTGTTTTAAAGCACTTTTTATTAATTTTTCTACTGTAGCGTCTGGCTCACTTGCCAGTATTTTATCGACTACTTTTTGCGCCTGCTTACGTAAATAACCCAGCGTTTCTAGTGCAGATAACGCCTCATCACGTCCCGTATTGCTTGAATGAAGAGAAATATCTTCTCCTTCTAGCACTTGTAAAATTTTATCTTTCAAATCAAGGATAACACGCTGTGCTCCTTTTGCGCCTATTCCCTTAACACTCTGTATAGTACGCACATCTCCAGCCGCTATCGCCTGAGCGATTTGACGTGGCTCTAAACTTGACAACATTGTACGTGCCGTACTTGCTCCTATTCCAGACACCGATAGTAATAGCTTGAAAACCTCGCGCTCTGACTTTTCCATAAAACCAAAAAGTCGCTGAGAATCTTCACGAACCTGCATGAAAGTGAATAATTTAATTAATTCACCATCTGGAATTAATGAATACGTATGTAAAGAAATCTCTACAAAATATCCCACACCACCGCAGTCTATAACTACATCTGTGAGATTTTTTTCTACCAGTTTTCCTTGCAACTGCGCTATCATTCCTTAATTTTAAGTTAAAGGATCAAATGTAATAAAATTAAGAGGATTAAAAGTCACCTTGATTAGTGCTATTTGTGGTCTCTTGCTGGCGTTTTTCCTCGTGCTTTTCTTTTTGTTGCGCATCAATTACAGCAACTGCTGCCATATTTACGATTTCATCTACACTTGCATTGAGTTGAAGGATGTGAACCGGTTTTTGCATTCCCATCATAATAGGACCTATAGAGTCCGTATTATAGAGTTCTTTAATCAACTTATAGGTCGAGTTTGCCGCTTCTAGATTAGGGAATACTA
>JALZUY010000318.1 GCA_023301395.1 Nonlabens sp. | reverse complement strand
GTGTAAATAAATTAGATTATACTATCAATAATTCAAACAATGCTTCTTTGGGAATTGCATCACCTACTACGTTTTATGCTGGAGGATTTCTATATAGTCAAAATACTTCTAATCTAGATTTATCTAAAAGTTTTGATTGGAAATCGGGATTGAATTTTTCATTTGGTGCAGAATTGAGAGTTGAAAACTATCAGATTGGATCTGGAGAAGAAGCTTCTTATATTGACGGTGGAAGTACTTTTAGTAATTCAGCAGGAGAGGATATTCCTAGAATTGCTGGTGCACAAGTGTTTCCTGGGATTCAACCAGAGAATGAATTAAATAAGTTCAGAACGAACAGTGCTTTTTACGTGGATGTTGAAGCAAATATGAGTGATAAATGGTTAGTTCAAGTATCTGCAAGGAATGAATCTTACAACGATTTTGGTGGTCAAATTATATGGAAGTTAGCTTCTCGATATAAATTAGGTGAAAGACTGAGCTTAAGAGGAGGAATTGCTACTGGATTTAGAGCCCCATCGTTACATCAAGTGTTTTTTCAAAATATAAGTACTCAATTTATTGATGGCGATATTGTACAAGTAGGAACTTTTAATAATGAAAGCGCTCTTGCAGAAGCATTCGATGTTGCTGAATTAAGGCCAGAACTATCAAATCATTTCAGTGGTGGTCTAAGTAGTAAAGTTAATGAGAATCTCTCTTTAACTTTAGACTATTACTTCATAGGTATAAAGGATAGAATAGTGCTTTCAGGAAGAATATCTGAAGGGTCTGAAAATATTTTAGATCCATTCAATGTAGGAGCGGCTCAGTTATTTACAAATGCTATAGATTCAAATACTTCGGGATTAGATCTAGCTATTGTCTACAAAAGAAATCTGGGCTCTGGAAAACTAGAAAGTTCTTTTGGTCTAAACATGAATCGCACTAGAGTCGTTAATGATATAAGAGTGCCTCAGGCCTTTGAAGGAGCCGAAGAAGTTATTTTTAATAGAGAAGAAATAGGTAGAATTGAAAGTGGACAACCTAATTTTAAGGTGATCCTAAGTAGTTTTTATGATTATAAAAAAATCAGATTTACTTTAAATAACACATTGTTTGGTCCAGTTGAATATCTTCATCCAGATGATGGAGATACTAATAACTGGGTTTTAAACGAGTTTTCCGGATTAGTGGAATCTAGAGATCAAAAATTTAAATCTAAAATTCTTACCGATTTATCAGTCAGTTATCAATTAAATTCTAGATTTACAGCTATAGTCGGTGGAAATAATATCTTAAATGTATATCCAGATAAACACACTCATTCTTCAAACACCAGTGATGGTAGTTTTGTTTACAGTAGAAGAGTAGGGCAATTTGGTGTTCAAGGAGGTAATTATTTTGTGAGGTTATCTATTCGATTATAATTTTTATCATAGTATATGAGAATTATTGAATTTGTGAGATTTTTTAAAGTTTGTATCGTATTAGTGATAATAGGATTTTCTTCTTATTGTAATGGACAGAATACAGAAACTCAAGTATCACGAATTCAAAGATCTATCTATGTTTACAATCTAGCACAACAAGTTAACTGGCCTAATGATCTAAGTGGCTCCTTTAAAATAGGAGTCTTAGGTCCAGATAGAACTATTATTGATTTCACATCAATGTCTCAAAAAAGAGATATACAAACTCTTCCAGTAAACGTACTTAAATTTCTTATTGTAAAAAACATAAAGGATGTTCAGGTCTTATACGTCAACAAAAAGTATAATTTTCAAATGCCTTACATCCTTCAATCTGTTAAAGGTAAAGGAGTGTTAGTTATATCTGAGGATTACATTTTTGACGCAGCTATGATTAACATTGTGAGAGTTGGGAATACTTTTAGACATCAAATTAACGAAAATCTCTTAAAAGAGCATGGCTTTTCAATTGCACCTTCGTTGAAATCGTATTCCATTAAAACTGCAGAAAAGTGGCTTGCTTTTTTCCAAGAAGCACAGGATTCGCTTAGAATTACCCAACAACAAGTAATATCTCAAGATTCTCTTATTAATAAACAGGCTGCAGAGTTAAATGATAAAACTGAATTGTTGGACACAATTCAAGAAGTTGTTAGGATTAAGAATAGCTCTATAAAGGAATTACTTAGTAAAGAGGAATTACAGAAAAAAACAATAATAGAAAAGAAAATTATTGAACAAGAACTTGAAATTAGAATTACGGATCAAACCATAAAACTAATCATTCAAGATTCTATTTTGAAAAATAGGGAAAAGGAAATTTTATTACGACAGAACAGTATAAATAATCAACAAATAGCGATTCTAGATCAAGAGAATAAACTTGTAAAACAATCTTTTGAATTATCCTTAATGGAAAACTTGAATTGGATACTGGCAGTAATTGCATTATTACTGTTAATAGCTGGAATTATAGCCTATAGAAGCTTTAGAAGTAAGGATAAATTATTCAAACAACTTATTGTTAAAAATGCAACCATTTTATATCAGTCTGAGGAACTTACTAGAAAAAATGGAGATCTTGAGCAGTTTGCATATATCGCTAGCCATGATTTGCAAGAGCCTTTGAATACTATTTCTAGCTTTATAGGCTTAATTAAAAATGATTACAAAGATTTATTTGATGACCTCGGTAAACAAAGTATCGATTTTATAGAAGAGGCTAGTTTGCGCATGAAAAGGCTTATTAAAGTTCTTTTAGAATATTCGCGAATTGAAAAAGACAGAGTTTTTACTCAAGTGGACTGTAATCAATTAATGATTGATCTAGTAAAGGATGTAGATTCCCTAATAAAACATAGTCACGCTACGATTATGTTTGAAGATTTACCAATCTTAAGCGGATCGGATATTGAATTGCGATTGTTATTTCAAAACTTAGTTACAAATGCTTTAAAGTTTTGTCCTGATAATCGTCCGCCTATTTTAGATATTAATGTAATTAAAACTAAAAATAAATCGCAACTGGATAAAAAAGTATGGCAATTCGCATTTAAGGATAACGGCATAGGAATACCAAAGGAACATCAAGAAAGAATATTTTTGATATTCCAAAGATTACATACTGCAGATGAATATGCAGGAACAGGGATTGGGCTTGCTCATTGTAAAAAAATTGTTTCTATACATAAAGGTGATATATGGCTAGAGAGTGAAGTGAATTTAGGAACTACATTTTATTTCACTATCCCTTGTGATTAAGCATTAGTGTAATCTTGCTTTCGCGAAAGCGAGATTTTAAAGTTCTTACCTGTCATTTATTAGATCTTAAATTGAGAGTCTACTTTACTCAAGTAATGATTAAGATAAATGTGTTTAAGTTTCTAAATTCTCACTATTACTATCAGTTGATTTGTTAAACTTTTGTAGGCTTCTTCTAATTAGGTTAGTTAATAATTCGATAAATAATAATTATTTATCGAACTTTAAGGTGTCCTAAAAAGGGGAAGCCTACAATTAGGGGAAGTCTACAAAAAGGGGAAGCCTACAGTTTCTTCTTCTTAAAAATCTAAATAATAAATCTGCAATTACATATCATTATACTTATCCATTTTATCGAGCTAGGTATATGTTTTAATTTCATCTAAAATTACCATTAGCTGTCGTATGAAGTAACTATCAATATATTAAAATGTTAAAAATTTGTTTAGTATTGTTAAATTTGAGGTTTTAATAAAGTCACTAAAATTTGAAAGCAACTACAAAGTATTGGTTTTTAGAAGGTTTTGATCTCTTCAAGAAGCTTGGTATGCTTAATATGATGAGCATATGCAAGGTTTTAGAAATGGAAAACTTTGATAAAGGCAAACCTATAGAACTTAAGTATGAACAAGAAAATAGTATTTTCTTTCTAAAAAGGGGTAGTGTGAAGATCATAGATTACTCCAGTAATACTGTGAAATATATTATTAAGCGAGGTAATATTTTTGGGGACTTAACTCTTTTTGATAAAGAAACTGCTATTGAAGAAGTCGCCTATGCTTTAGAAGATTGCGTGATTTGCTATATTAAATCAGAGCAAATGGAAGGGTTGATGGAAAAACATAAATCCCTTAAAAATGGAATGTTGAAAATCTATGGATTACGAATTAAAAAGCTAGAGAGAAGGCTTAACGATTTATTGTTTAAAGATAGTTCGACAAGAATTAAAGAATTTATTTTGGATTACATAGAAGAATTCGGTGAGACAGATAAATCAGGAAAATCAACAGCACAAAATTTATTGACACATAAAGATATCGCAAATCTCACCAATACTTCAAGACAAACGGTTAGTAATATCTTAAGCAAAATGCGTAAAGAAAAAATAATAGATTATGATGCTAAGATTATCTCGAAGATTAGTTAACTGAATAAAAAACAATGCCTTAGAGGTGTTAAAGTGCTGGTGATTTATAAATGTACTAACATTTGTTTAATAATATTTGAAGGACTAGCTTTTATTACTAACTGTTTAGTTAGTTTTGTTCATGTATAGAGAAAAATGGCAAGAAAAAAACAATATATAGAAGAAGAGGTACTTGAAAGAGCGATGGATTTATTCTGGATAAAAGGCTATGAAAACACTTCAATGCAAATGCTTGAACAAAAGATGGGAATCAACAAATTTTCAATCTATTCCAGTTTCGATTCTAAGAAAAATCTTTTTATTGAATGCTTAAAACTATATAGAAATAAGGTAGGTAGACTAACTAACGAATTAGAAAGGTCAACAGCTGGGGTTATAGCTATTAAAGAGTACTTCTATAATTTTTTAAAACTAACAGCAGGAAAAGGTTTTGGTAAAGGTTGTTTAGTGACTAACACTTTAAATGATATAGATAAAGAGACTGACAACAAAATAGTGAAGCAAATAGAGAGTTTCAGAGATGATCTAAGGCAAGTGTTTTTGAATAAGCTCATTCTTGAAAATGATGAAGATTTAAAAACTGTAGAAGAGCAAGCAAATTATCTAATGATTTCGATGATTGGTTTATCATCAGCATCTAAAATTTGTTTAGATGATCAATTAAAAAACTATACAGAAAACACGTTTAAACGATTATAATTCTATAAAAATATTAAATGAAATTAAAATTCATTAAAATATGGGAGAAACTTAAAGGGTTGTTTAAGCAAGGTTTAACACCTAAACAATTAGCTCTAAGTTTAGTAGTTTCAGCATTGATTTCTATTTTTCCAATCTTTGGGATCGCTACTCTTGTGTTAACCGCTATTGCCATACCGTTAAAACTCAATTTACCAATTATGATTGTGTTGAGTTATGTCATAGAGCCTTTAAAATTATTATTGATAATTCCTTTTATTAATATAGGGTCAAGTGTTTTCGGTATTGAGCATACTCTTTTAACATATGAAGCTATTCAGGCTAGTTATGATGCTAGTTTTTGGGTTACTATTAAAGAATTATCTTTTGAATTACTTTGTGGTTTTGTAGGCTGGGCGTTAACAGCTATACCATCTGGAGTAGTACTTTACTTTGTAATAAAAGAGATTTTAACTTTTTTTAAAAAATATAAAGCAAAGTCTTTAAAGCAATCAACTTAAAATTAAAAAACTAAATGTATAATGAAATTAACTAGAATATTAGGTTACTTAGGCCTTATTGCTTCTATCCTTGTGGGATTAGGAGAGTACTTTTTACATTATTCCCCAGAGATCTTAGGACATTCTGATAATTATGAATTTTTTAAATTTGTGCCTTTGGATAATTTAACTACAGGCCATTTTCTTGCAGTCATAGGTTTACCATTCTATTTTGCTGGATATCTTCATGTTTATAGAATGTTGAAGTCAGGTAATGAAACTTTAGCACGACTCGTATTAGCAACAGGATTTATTGCTTTTGCAATAGGTGGTGTATGGATAGGTTCCAGAGCTTCTATCGGTAATATAATTCATTTAAAAGGTACAATAGACGCGCCAAGTTATGAAAACCTACTAGCTCATTATACTAGTCACATGGAGGTATTAGTTGAGGCACTGCGCATAATAATCGCTGTATTATCTATTGTATTTGTAATTGCTATTTTAAAAGGAGGTACTTATTATAAAAAATGGATGGCTATTTTTAATCCAATTGTAATTTTATTATTGGTTTTCTCAACCATGTTTTTTGCAGAGGATTTAGCAAAACATTTAGCTCCTATTGCAATGAATGTTACACACTTCATACTTTTTTCATTATCTCTATTTCAATTAAATCAACTAAATAAAACTCAACAATAATGTTAAGTAAAAACACAAGGAATCTCTTAAGCATATTTAAGAAAACGTTTATAACTATTTTATTAATTATTGTAGGGTTAATAGCTCTTGTTATCTGGTTTTTCTGGAATGATGCTACATCAGAAAAATATGATGTCTCGATTGAAGATGAAAAAATCCCTGTATTTGAAGAGGTTATGCTTGATTTTAAACATGAGTATAATGGAGAAAAATCATTACCACTTGCGTCATCTGCATTAATAGATATTGATAATGATAATGTCGATGAAGTATTTTTTGGAGGAGGAATGCTCCAAGAGGACGCTATTTTTGCATACAGAGATAATAAGTTTGTTGATATTTCTAGTGAAGTCAATCTACCTAGAAAAGGGAATAAAGTAACTACAGTTGCTGCTGTTTCTGCTGATTTTGATAATAATGGATTCACAGACATTATTTTGAGTAGAGAAGACGGATTAACCATTTATTATAACACAGATGGGAAGTTCACAGTTAAAAAGATTAACACTCCTATAAATGACAAATCAACACCTGCTGGACTGACAGTTGGTGATATTGATAAAGATGGAGATCTAGACATATTTATGGCTACATATTTAAAGAAGGAGTTAATGGAAGGACAAACCATTTTTGAAGATTATACTTATGGTTCTACTAGTGAACTACTTTTAAATACTGGAAGCGAAAATTTTATTAGTATCACTAAAGAAGCTGGATTAGACTATGTTCATAATACCTTTCAAGGTGTATTAGTAGATATTGATAATGATTCGTGGTTAGACCTAGTA
>JALZUY010000317.1 GCA_023301395.1 Nonlabens sp. | reverse complement strand
ATCTTAAATGAGTTTGAAATAAAAAATCATTCGGATAAAAAAATACCCAAACATAATATGCTCTTGCAAATTATGTTTGGGTATTTTTTATCCTATAAGAGATGTTATTCTTCCTCTTGACTTTTTTCTTCTTCTCTATCTACAAGTTTATGTAGTTTCTTAGTTCCTTTATACATTTCATATTTCACAAAACGAGCTTCTAGTTTACCATTGTACATTTTAATCTTGCGCGATGGTCTTAAACCTACATACTTCAATGCCTCAAGATTCCCTGTAATCATCCATGCGGTTGAACCAGCATAACGTTGTTTTAAAGCATCTCCTATAGACTTGTAAAAACTCTCTGTATCAATTTCAATACGCTCATCATATGGTGGATTGAACATTAAAAAAGTTTCGGCACTTTGAGAATCTTTAAAGAAATCACCTTTTTCAAGTTTTATAAAATCAGTTAAGTTGGCGTTTTTTACGTTCTCCTTTGCTTTTTCAAGAGTATACCCATCAGCATCACGGGCGATGATAGGACCTTCAAACTCACGCATTTTTTTCAAACAACTCTCTTGAATAGCTTCAAAAAGAGCATTATCATAATTAGGCCATTTCTCAAAACCAAATTCTGGCCTATTCAAGTTAGGAGCTATATTTGCCGCTATCATAGCTGCTTCAATCGCAATCGTTCCACTACCGCACATAGGATCTATAAATTGAGAACGTTGATCCCAACCACTTAATAAAATTAATCCCGCAGCAAGAACTTCATTGATAGGTGCAATGTTTGTCTCTTGACGATAACCACGTTTAAAAAGCGGCTCACCACTAGAATCTATAGATACATCTACAGTCTGATCATTAATATGAACTGATATTCTCAAATCTGGATGTTGTGTATCCACATCTGGACGACGACCTGTATTATTACGTATTTGATCTACAATAGCATCCTTTGTCTTTAAAGCAACATACTGACTGTGATTAAAATACTGAGAAGCTACTGTCCCATGAATCGCAAGCGTATCGTGAGATGTCAGGTATTGCGACCAGTCCATTTGATAAATCCCATCATATAAATCCACCTCAGTACGTGCTCTAAAAGAATGGATTGGTACAAGAATACGTACAGCTGTGCGCAACATCATATTTGCCTTATACATAAAACCTAGATCACCTTCAAAACTCACCATGCGAACACCAAGTTTGATATTCATAGCACCTAACTGACGTAACTCTTTTTCAAGTACTTCTTCTAGGCCAAAAAGCGTTTTGGCAATCATCTTAAAACTTTGGGACATTCTTCACAGATTTGAGCCGCAAAATTAAGCTATTTTTGCTGTCTATGAGCACCGCATCACAAACAGATCACTGGTACGCAAACTGGTTTGATACACCATATTACCATATCCTTTATCGAGATAGAGATTATCAAGAAGCAGGAGCATTTATGCGCCGCCTCACACAGCGCTTAGAACTCTCAATGACTTCCCATATCATGGATTTAGCTTGTGGTCGAGGCAGGCATAGCATGTACTTAAACCGTTTGGGATACAGAGTTACTGGTGTGGATTTGAGTCCTTCTAGTATCGCTTTCGCAAAAGCGCAATTAGAGAACAATACAATAGCTATTTCTAGTATAGAGAATGAAGAATCATTATTGCCACTAGACGCCAGTCGCATCAACTTTGAGGTTCACAACATGACCGTAGCCTATGACGGGCAGTTTGATGCGGTTTTCAATCTCTTTACGAGTTTTGGCTATTTTGATGACGTGGCAGACAATGTGAGCACGATTAAAGCAATTCATGCTAACCTAAAATCAGGTGGTTATGGAGTCATAGATTTTATGAATGCTCCACAAGTTGTTAAAAATCTTGTGCCATTCAATGAAAAAACGGTAGATGAAATCACCTTTAAACAATCGCGCCGCTTTGAAAACGGTCAAATTTACAAAGACATAAAATTTACAGATCAAGAACGCAACTATCACTTCACAGAACGAGTAAGTGCACTAGAACTAGCTGATTTTATAGATTATTTTGAAAAAGCAGGACTTGAACTGGTTGATATTTATGGTGACTATCACCTGAATGATTATGATGTGAACTCCAGTGAACGATTAATTATGATTGTTAGAAAATCAATCCACTAGTTTACTCTTTTCAAATATTTATGTAACCTTTGTATTCACAAAATTAACGCTAAGACTTGAATTTTTTATTTCCATTTATTGCTGTATTGTTAGGTGCTGGAGCAGCGATGCTTTTCAAGTCACCAGCCGTTGGCAGAATGAAGTTATTACTCGCATTTTCGGGAGCATTTTTATTGAGTAGTGTAGCCTCAGAGTTTTTACCAGAGATTTATGAAAACGGCGATCACAACATAGGTGTTTACCTTATCGCTGGTGTGTTTTTACAAATCATACTTGAATTCTTTTCTAAAGGTGCTGAGCATGGTCACTTGCATATTCATAAAGAGTCCAATGAGTTTCCTTATTTATTATTTGGTAGTTTGTGTTTGCATGCTTTTCTAGAAGGAATGCCGCTGCAAGGTCATGGAAGTATGGTGTACGGTATTGCGATTCATAAAATTCCGATTGCCTTTATTTTTGCTGGTTTTTTATTGAATAGCTCACTTTCTAAATGGAAAGCAGTGGCTATTCTATTACTTTTTGCAGTCATGTCACCATTGGGTAGTTTACTTGCTGGTGAGCTTGAATTCTTTGACGCATATATGACTCCTATACAAGCAATAGTCGCTGGAATAGTTCTCCATGTTTCTACTACGCTCATTCTTGAGTCCAGTGAAGCACACAAGTTCAACCTTGCTAAAATCATAGTAATGTTGTTAGGTGCTCTTTTGGGGTTTGTTATTTAGAAGGATTAGTTCCTGACCAAACTCAACTCACCAATCAATCCATCTTTAATCGTTTCATTTACAGTACTTAATGATAATTTATTTACATTTAATAGATTAGGGTTTTCTAATGGATTTGCATTTATACTAGCATCATCTACAATGATTAATCGAATATTAGGCTTGTTACTTTGAGAGTTCTCACCTGTTGAATTTTCATTTTTACTACAAAAAACAAGTGCTAAAAAACTATGATACTAAGTTGATAAAAATTCTGTTTCATGAAAGTTAATTTGGTTGTAGGACAATAAACCAACTCAATAATTTAAAAGACTAAATTAATTATTGATTCACTACCTCAAGTATCATCATAAAATGACAAATACTACCACCTAGAACAAATAAGTGCCAGACCACGTGATTAAAATAGAGTTTATTCCAAGCATAAAAAACAATTCCTACGGTAAAAAAAACGCCACCAGCGATAAGCCAGTAAATCATAGATTCTGTAAATAAGGTTTGTACGCTTTCTAAATCTAGAATAATAAGCCAGCCCATTACTAAATAAAGTATACTTGAAAAAGCTTCAAATTTCCCTGTGAAGAATAGTTTCCATATCAAGCCAAAAAGAGCAATTCCCCAAACGGCATATAATATCATCCAGCCGTTACTATCTTGAAGCATTAATAAACACATAGGCGTATAAGTTCCTGCGATTGAACCATAAATAGCAATGTGATCCATCTTGCGTAAAGTGTCTTTTCTAGAACCTACAGCTACCCAATGATAATAAGTCGATGAGAAATACAGGAACAGTTGCGATATAGCATAAACTATAATTGCCGTTGTTGCATACATTTGATCATTACCTTGAATAGCATCAAGTAAAAAGAAAGTTCCAATTATGGCTAGAATAAATCCAAAGCCATGCGTAATCACATTCCACTTTTCTTCAATCGCCGATTGAGCTCTAGCCATGTAACGACTTATTAATCATTTCTAGTCTAGTTTGCTCATATTCAGCCACCATATTTTCTAATACTTGTGCAGCAGGAATAATATCATTGATTAATCCTGAGATTTGTCCTATTTCTAGCTCACCATCATTTAAATCACCTTCAAACATTCCTTTTTTTGCGCGTGCACGACCTAATAAATTTTTCAACTCCTCAGGAGTTGGTGCTGTTTTATAGAGTTCTTGAACTTCATTCCAAAACTTATTACGCATCATGCGTACTGGAGCGAGTTCTTTTAATGTTAAATGTGTTGCGCCTTCTTTTGCATCCACAACAGCTTGTTTGAAGGCAAGATGACTACTTGCTTCGTGCGTAGCTACAAAGCGACTTCCTACTTGAACACCTTCTGCACCTATTGTCATGGCAGCCATCATTCCTCTTCCAGTAGCTATTCCTCCTGCGGCAATTAATGGAATATCTAGAGCTTCTTTTACCATAGGTATTAAAGTCAAAGTAGTGGTCTCTTCACGACCGTTGTGTCCACCAGCTTCAAAACCTTCAGCAACTACAGCGTCTACTCCAGCTTGTTGACATTTTAAAGCAAATTTCACAGAACTCACTACATGGACTACTGTTATTCCTGCATCTTTTAATCGCTTAGTATAAGTCTTAGGGTTACCAGCACTTGTAAATACAATCGGAACTTTTTCTTCTATAATAATTTCTAGAATCTCTTCAAGATCTGTATAAAGTAATGGAACATTTACACCATATGGTTTATCTGTTGCCTTTTTACATTTTTGAATATGCTCTCTAAGAACTTCTGGATACATTGAACCTGCTCCTATCAAACCTAGTCCACCAGCATTTGATACTGCACTTGCCAGTTTGTATCCACTTGCCCATATCATTCCGCCTTGAATGATAGGATATTTTATACCGAATAATGATGTGATTCTGTTTTCCATAGATTGCTGATTCTTAATGCAAATTTAATGGAAAAAGTATATCTTGAAAATCTAATTATCCAATGTAAAATCACCAATGTCATTCTTAAATAAAGAAGTTTTTATTAAGAAGTTAGAAAGCAATCTTAACAACCTCATCAATTCCATTTAACTGTAAAAGATAAATTCCTGAATTAAGATTGCTCAAATCTACTGGTATATTATTTTCAATGGTTCCATTCCACACGCACTGACCCATCAAATTATATAATTTTGAGCTAACCGCTGGAAACTCTTGCGGTAGATCAACTACTAATTGCTTCTCTTTAATATAATAGTCAAAATCATTTGAAGCGATATCTAGCGCACTTAAAGTTGTGAATACAGTGCCAAAATCTGGAATCCCATAACCGTAATCATTGTTTGGTGTCGTAAAATTATCGGCACTTTCTTGAACAGCCGTTTTAAGTTGTTGTGGTGTAAGATTAGGAAACGCTTGCACAAGACAAGCCATTGCTCCAGTGATTAATGGTGCACTAAATGAAGTACCATTTCCAGATGTTAATGAACCACTTTCATTTATAAATGCAGTCGCACTTCCTTGAGCCATAACATTAGGTTTTAGTCGATTATCCACCGTAGGACCTATACTTGAAAAACTTGATTTAGCCTGCATTGAAGTTACAGAACCTATTGTAAATGCTCCGTCAGCATCTGCCGGCGCAGCGATATAAGGATGACTTAAAGATGCACCAGAGTTGCCAGCACTAACCACGACTATCATTCCTTTTTCAAAAGCCACATTTGCACCTCGCGATATGAAAGCCGTTTGTCCATCTAAGTCTGTGTAGGATAAATTCTCATTTGAATTATCAAACCCTAAATATCCTAGCGAAACATTCATTACATCCACACCTAAGGAGTCTGCACGCTCTGCTGCTGCTACCCAGTAGCTCATTTCTACAGGAGTTTCACTACTCACATCTTCGGTTCTGAAAAGATAATATTCAGCATCAGGTGCACTACCTTCAAAATTACCACTTTCATGTGCCGCCATAATACTCAATACACGAGCTCCATGAGAATTGTCTCCAAAATAGGAATTATCTCCTGCTACAAAATCATAGCCGCCAGCAATTCCATTATTACTACGTAATTGATTAAAAGCAAGATTAGTATCTACATTAGGAAATCCACTATCAGTTACAGCAATGGTTACTCCAGTTCCTGTATTTCCTATATCATGTAAGTCGTTGAGACCTATCATGTCTATTTGATTGAACGCATTTCCATAAGTTAATGGTGGCGTTGTGGTTTGCACAAATTTATCTCTATTAGTTTGTTGTAACATTTTTGTAGGATCTGCATAATCAATACTGGACACAAAACTAAGTGTAGATAAAGCATTAATATCTGTTTCTAGACCAGTTACATGCACACAATTGAACCATTTAGATTGTGTTTTATAAGTAATTCCTGTTTGCGACTTGATCTGACTCACATAACTTTGGCTCATGGGAACATCGCGAGAGTCAATAGCTATTCCATGTCGGGCCTTGCGTTGAATCGCCTTTTGAGTAAGAATAGTTTGTGGAGAAGCTATACTTGTACTCACATTAGGTTTATCTGTAAAATAAATCCAGGCATGGAATTCTTGTGAATACGCTTTCGCGAAAGCGAGATAAAAAACAATACAAATAAATATTCTCATAATAGCAAGTTAAGAAATAACGCCCGAACCTAGACATTCATTATTCTGGTACCACGCGGCAAATTGACCTGGTGAAATAGCACTTTGTGGTTTCTCAAAAATCAAATAGGCTCCATTTTCAACACTATGCAAAACGGCTTTCTCTAATGTTTGTCGATAACGTATTCTAGCCATTACATCCATGGTTTCACCTGCTGGCAACCCCATATCCTCACGTATCCAGTGCAGCTCACTTTTATCTATAAACAATCCACGGCGGTACAATCCAGGATGTAATTTTCCTTGACCTACATATATGGTATTAGTCTCCACGTCAGTCTCGATCACAAATAACGGCTCAGGCGTTCCACCTACTGCGAGACCTTTGCGCTGGCCGCGTGTAAAATAATGTGCCCCTTGATGTGTGCCTAGCTTTTTTCCATCTACAGGTTGATAATGTCGCTTGCGCGAAAGTGTAACCACCTCATTTTCATCACCATAAACAACTGCTTTCTCTTCACTAATTGTTGCTGGTATTTCTATAATATCGCCATTCTTAGGCTTTAATTGCTGTTGTAAAAAATCTGGCAATCTTACTTTACCTATAAAACATAGTCCTTGAGAATCTTTCTTTCCTGCCGTAATTAAATCTTGCGCAGCGGCAATATCGCGTACTTTGGGTTTTTGAAGATCACCTATGGGGAAAAGTGTTCTAGCCAGTTGTTTTTGAGAAACTTGACATAGAAAATAGCTTTGATCCTTGTTTAAATCTGCTCCACCTATTAAATGATGGATTTCTTTTCCGTCCACGACGGTAGTTTGTTTTTGACAATAATGACCGGTAGCGACATAGTCTGCTCCTAGTTCTAGAGCAATATCTAGAAATACGTCAAATTTAATTTCACGATTACAAAGCACATCGGGATTAGGTGTACGACCACGAGCATACTCGTCAAACATGTAATCGACGATACGTTCTTTATATTGATTACTTAAATCTACCGTCTGGAAAGGAATCCCTAGTTTGTCTGCAACAAGCATTGCGTCATTTGAATCCTCTAGCCATGGACAATCATCACTTATAGTAACGCTGTCGTCGTGCCAGTTTTTCATAAACAAACCTATTACCTCGTGACCTTGTTCTTTTAAAAGATAAGCTGCGACGCTAGAATCTACTCCACCAGAAAGTCCTACTACTACTTTTGCCATAATGCAAAAATAATTCTTCTCACTTATACTATAACCTCTTACTGCCTTGATTTTACTTATAGTGAAGTATCTAAAAGCTTATGATTAAGAAATTATAATTATGTATATCTTTTTTTAACAAATTAAACATTCTTTGAATCTATCTTTGAAGAATTCAAAAACAAACTCATGAAAAAGCTAGTTATAAGTTTCAAAATTTTAATACTTGCAGTTATAGCGGTAACTACAATGTCATGCGATGACGATGATAATAACAACGTGCTAGACAACAACAATTCTGCATTTGATTTAACTGTAGATAATGCAGATTTCACTATTCTTAATGCAGCATTATTGAGAACAGGACTAGACGCTACACTAGATCAAAGCGGTGGTACTTTTACCGTATTTGCACCAACAGATACTGCTTTCCAAGCTTTCTTAACAGCAAATAGTTTTGCATCCATAGATGATGTGCCTGTTTTGTTATTAAGAAATACATTACGTAACCACGTTCTAGGAACAGTAGCTACCTCTACTGACTTAACTAGTGGTTATGTAAAGACTAGTGCTATAAATGAAAATGGAGACTCCTTAGACCTTTATGTAGACATCACCTCAGGAGTTATACTTAATGGTGGTGCCCAAGTAACTGGTGCAGACAATTCTGTAGACAATGGTGTAGTTCACGTGGTTGATGAAGTAATTACTTTACCAACTGTAGTAACACTTGCTGCTGCAAACCCAAGTTTCTCAAGTCTTGTAACTGCTGTAACTCAAGAAGGATTAGTTCCTACGTTGAGTTTAACTACAACAGACTACACCGTTTTTGCTCCATTAGATTCTTCTTTTCAAGCACTTATCGATGTAGATCCAGCTGATGGAATCGCAAGTGTACAAGATATATTAGACCTTGCTACTTTATCAGACATTCTTACTTACCATGTTATAGATGGAGCGGCTGTAAGAGCTGGTGATATTATGGATGGAATGGTTATAGACCCTATTGGACCTGGAACTTTCACTATAAACACAACAAGTGGTGTAGTGATCACTGACGCTACCATGACAGAAACAAACGTAACGGTAACTGATCTTACAGCTATTAATGGTGTTGTACATGCCATTGATTTTATATTGAGACCATAAAGACTTAGGTTAGTAGAGAATAGCCTTATTGCCTCGTGCGTGAGGCTTTTTTGTGTCTAGTCATTTCGGTTGGTTATTGATTATTTTTACATTTTATTATTCTTTATGAAATCTACTGCTTTTAAGAAACAAGTCTATAATCACTGTCTTCAAATCATAGAAGATCGTTTGTCTACGATACACAAAAATCTCGATAGACTTATGGATTCCAAGCAAAACGAAACTAAAAGTAGTGCTGGAGATAAGTATGAAACAGGAATGGCTATGATTCAAAATGAAGAAGATCTTTTCAAAAGACAGCTTGCCGATACTTCTAAGATTCTAGAACAAATTAATAAAATAGAAGTAACCAAAGTACGTACTCAAGTAGAACCTGGCGCGATGGTTCAGTTACCAGCTGGTTGGTTTTATATAAGTGCTGGAATGGGCAAAATAATGGTAGATGGAAAAAGTGTTTTTTGTATTTCTCTTCAATCACCTATAGGTGTTGCTATCAAACACAAATCAATCTCAGACATCGTGAATTTTAATGATCAAAAATTCACAATTCAAGATATTTACTAGTTATGGAAAAACTTCAAAATCAACTTAAAGAAATAGAGCAGTTCATAGAAAAGCAAGAATTTTCAAATCTAGCTATTTCTAAGTCTAGTAGTTACTGGCAAATAGATCATACTTTAAGAGTATTTGAAGGAATACCACAGGCTGTTGCAAATTCTAATCCTAACGAATTCAAACCTAAAAGGAGTTTTCTAAAATGGATGATCATGACCTTTCATAAAATTCCAAGAGGAAAAGGTCGTGCTCCTAAACATGTATTACCCGAAGATCATATTACCAAAGCTGACTTACTAAACAGATTTGAATCTGCAAAAAGTGGTCTTACTAACTTCAATAATCTAGACGAGCAAAGTCATTTTAGGCATCCAATGTTTGGAGACTTAAATGTAAAAGAATCAAAGAAGTTCTTAGGTATTCATACAGAGCATCACTTGAAGATACTGCGGGATATGGTTAAGAAGAAATAGAAATTTATTCTTCTTCCTCATCTTTTACTTTAGGAACAAACATTTCTTTGCGTTCCAGTAATTTTTCTGAGATTTTAAACTCAGCACTGAAATTACAAGTTTTATCTTCATAGAAAAACTTGTAAAAAGCTGTCTTTAACCATCTTACATCGGTTGCTTTTTTATTAAAGTCGTCGTGTGTAGTGATTCTAAGAACCTCATCATCTTTCCACACAAGCATTTTATAAGCTCCTACTCCATTGTTCCCACAACGTACAATCAATTCTTTAAAGTCTAAAGCTTTAAAGACATAAATACCTTCACCTTTTACCTCATAATCAAGGTCGGCAAATAGGATTTCAGTTAAAAATTGTTCTTGTGGAGTCATGAAAATAAATTGAACGACAA
>JALZUY010000316.1 GCA_023301395.1 Nonlabens sp. | reverse complement strand
GTTTTAATAGCAAACCAAATAAGATAACATAGACCAGTATTAACATAATTTAAATATAGTAAATAAAATATCTACTAGTAAAAATAAACGTGTTATCAATACGTTTATCTCCTAGTATACATTGACATAAGCTATTTCTTGAAGAACGGAATGCGATACATAATTCCATAAGTATAGCCTGCACCTATTTCTCCAGTATCATATGTTCTACCAAATCCCGGTACATAAAGGTTGTCAAAGTTGTTTGGTGTATTTTCAGTAAGCATTCTTTTAATCTGCAT
The DNA here is from genome assembly GCA_023301395.1 of Nonlabens sp. Classification (GTDB taxonomy): domain Bacteria; phylum Bacteroidota; class Bacteroidia; order Flavobacteriales; family Flavobacteriaceae; genus Nonlabens. The sequence goes on along the minus strand of JALZUY010000316.1, from coordinate 6,314 downwards.
GTTTGCCACCATATAAAGATTAGGTAATATTTCTACTTTAATACCTAGTTGAATTTCTAGCCATAATGCGGTAAGACCACTAAATTCTCTATCTACTACATTTGAAAACACGGGAAAATAACTATTATCTTGTGCTAGATCATAGCGTTGTAATGTTTGAGTGAAATTTGCTGCTCCTATTCTGGCTCCAAAATAAATCATATTATCCATGTCCAGCCAGTTTTGATATAGATTGTAATCTATTCCAGCTTTAAAATAAGAGCCACTAGTTTTAAAGTCAATACGATCTGAGTTGCGATCAATATTTTCATTTCCTAATTCACCTGCTATATAGAGTCTATCTTTAATTCTATAATCTCCTAGAACTTGGAACCCATTAAACTCAGGATCAATACCAGTACGTATAAGACTTGCAGCATCTATTCCTATTCTTAATCCATAGGTTTGTTTATACTTAACACTATCCACAGCTACCGGTTCAGGTTGCTGAGAGTAAGTCAGTAATCCCATGCACAGGAATAAAATATTAATGACGTATTTCAATGTGTATATCGTTGTTTGAGGTTACACTTTCTGTAAGTACTCTTACGTTTCTAATCCATTCTTGTCCAGTAGATTCTGGGTTTTGTACAAAGCCTAGATTATTATAGGTGACTTTAAATCCACAAGCTCTATTGACATAAATTTCTTCTAGAGTATAATTGAAATCTATATTGTCAATATTAATCCCAGTAGCATCTTCTCTATAGAAATCATAACTGGTTCTATTATTATCAGTTCTTAAGGGAACCGCGATAGAATCCACATCTGTGAGTAATGTAGAGCCGCTGGAGTCTAATGGAGCAAAACCTGATGCACCTATTTCCTTTAGCTGTAATTCATCAACAGTTTTACGCTCCTCAGGATCTGTGATATCTACAAATGTGATAATAAGTCGTGGAGTAACACTTAAAGATGGGTCACATAAATCATCCTTTTCACAACTAGAAATACCAATTGTAAAAAGGACGATACATGCTATAATAGATAAACTATATTTCTTCATTAATTAAACCTGTAAGAATCTCAGTTGTTTTTACATAACTAGGTCTGTGGACATAATCAGATAAAACAATTTCACCTTTCTTGTTAATGATTGTATATGTAGGGAAACCTTCAAGATCAATTTGCTTAAAGATAGGTCTCGACTGTTTGTCAGTTAAAAAATAGTGTTTTCCTGCAATTTTAAATTTTGCTATAGAAGGAACGTAACCAGGCTCTTTACTATTGTGGCATAAATAAACAAACTCGACATCATCCTTAAATTTCTCATGTAATGCTGGAGATGCATTTTTAAATTCACTTTTACATGGTCCACACCAGGTTGCCCAGTTGTCTATGTAAATTACTTTCCCATTTGCGTTTGCAATGATTTCATCAATGAATTTTGTAGGATCTTCAGAATTGAAAGTAAGTAGTTCAGCATCTGCTGGGATTTCTGGGTTTTCCAGTAAATTCTTTACATCAGTGTATTTTGAAGCAATAGTTGTTGCCATAGGAGTTCCAGCAAGAATTTTTTCAACAGCTTCTTTATGGTTTTCATAAAAAGTGATGTTGTTATCTTCAAGCTTATTCATTACTTTACTTTGAATGATCTTCTTTTGTAAATAATCATTGTTTTCAAGAGACCTTAGACGGCTCATAAATGCAGTCTCTGCAGCTTCATCACTTTTTTCCTCTGCATCTCTTTCCCAAACATAACCTATATAGTTAGCAACCATTCCTGGGCTATTACTATTTACGTCATAAGCTTCTTTATATTCTGGAAGCTTATTAAAGCTGTCCATGAATGTAGAGTCTTGAAAAGCCATAGGTCCTTGTGGAGTGAACAGCGCATATTCTAGTTTCTTTGCAGGAATAAGAAACGCTTCTTCAGCGTTTACATAATCTTTAAGAACCTGATAGTCATTCTTTGCAAGGAAAGCTGCATTATAAGTTTTAACAGCACTCAATGTGTTGTTTAAGATGCCTGCATACTCTTGTGGCGCTAGAGTTTCTTTTCCTTCTAGTAATTCCTTTGCAGGATTGTTTTCTATATATTCCTCAAGAGCCGTGTTTGCGGCTCCGCCATTTCCACCGTAAGTGATGTTCTTAAAACGGGAATTTGTCATTAATGTAATAGAATCACCAGGACTAGCGACTAATTGTGCGCCAAAATCTCCATAGATTGAAAAACTCATCGTCTTTTCTACGGGCAATACTTTTGAGAAACTACCATCTGTAGCTACCTCAATTTCAATTTCGTCATAATCAGCTTTAGACTGATTGTATAGATAAGCGGTCAGTTTTTCAGGTACTGCTATAGAATCTATAGCGGTAATTGTTCCAGAAACTACAATCTCGTTTTTAACTGAGTCTCCACTTTTTTTATCATCACAGGATACAAGTCCAACGATAACTAATAAGATTAAAAGTATTTTTTTCATGATAGAATTATTTTATTTTTTCTAAAAGAACCACGCTCTCTACGTGATGTGTTTGTGGAAACATATCCACTGGTTGATATTTCTTAATTTCATAAACCTCTTTTAATAACGCAAGGTCACGCGCTTGTGTTGCACTATTACAACTTACATAAACTATACGTGGTGCAGCAATTGCAAGTAATTGAGCAACTACATCTTTATGCATTCCATCACGCGGTGGATCTGTAATTACCACGTCTGGTGCACCATGTTCTGCAATAAAATCTGCGGTAAAAACGTCTCTCATATCACCTGCAAAAAATGTTGTGTTTTCAATACCATTATGCGATGCATTTGCCTTTGCATCCTCAATAGCAACTGGAACAGATTCTATTCCTACGACATGTTTAGCTTTTTTTGCGACAAATTGAGCGATTGTTCCCGTTCCTGTGTATAAGACATAAACTAATTCCTCACCAGTCAGTCCAGCAAAATCACGAGTGATTTTGTAAAGTTCGTATGCCTGAGTGGAATTTGTCTGATAAAAAGACTTTGCATTTATCTTGAATTGCAAGCCTTCCATTTCCTCAAAAATATGATCACGCCCATGATAACATATCACGTCTTGATCATAGATGGTATCGTTTGCTTTTTCATTGATAATATACTGCAATGAAGTTATTTGTGGGAATTCTGCTTTTAAATGATCCAGTAAAGCAATTCTTGCTCTTTCATCATCTTTAAAGAATTGAATTACGACCATATTTTCACCAGTAGAAGACATGCGTAGCATTAAAGTTCTTAGAATTCCATCTTTTTCTCGTGGATTGAAATATTCTATGTTTTCCGCTTTCGCGAAAGCGTGAACACTTAATCTAATTTGCTCACCAATTGTTGGGTGCAAATGACACTCATCAAGGTGTAAGATTTTATCCCACATTCCAGGAATGTGAAATCCTAAGGCTTTTTTATCCTCAATCTGTACATCACTCTGGATTTCTTCAAGAGTTAACCAGCGACTTGCAGAAAAGCTAAATTCCATTTTATTGCGATAATAAAATTGCTTAGCAGATCCGGCGATAGGAGTAACCTCAGGTAATTCAAGGTGGCCTATTCTGGTAAGGTTCTCAACGACTTCTTTTTGCTTGAAAAACAATTGACTTTCATAACTCATGTGTTGCCATTTACAACCACCACAAGTGCCAAAGTGCTTACACACAGGCTCTGTGCGTCGATCTGATAATTTATGGAAAACGGTAGCTTCACCTTCAAAAAATGATTTTCTCTTTTTAAAGGTTTTAATATCTACTATATCTCCAGGTACTGCGTTTTTTAGAAAAATAACAGCTCCATCTTCGGTTTTGGCCACACTTTTACCTTTTGCTCCTGCATCAACTACAGGTACATTTTCAAAAGTTTTATGGGCTCGATTTCTTCTTTTTGACATGAGTCCAAATTTAAAGGAATAGACTGAGTCGATTCCTATTTTTTGAATAAAATTTAATCGCTACAATCACATCATACACTGTCGTTTTTGTAAATTGCGGCATAGATAAAAAAGAAATTATGAGTACAGCGACTAAAAATGATTCTCAACATTATATAGATCTTGAAGATGCTCATGGAGCTCACAACTATCACCCACTACCTGTGGTGCTAGAAAGAGGTGAAGGAGTTTATGTGTGGGATGTAGAAGGAAAGAGATATTATGATTTTTTAAGTGCATACTCTGCAGTGAATCAAGGTCATTGTCATCCAGCTATCGTTAACGCGATGAATGAGCAGGCGCAAACACTTACATTAACATCACGAGCATTTCATAATGATAAGCTAGGTGTTTATGAGAAGTACATGACTGAGTATTTTGGGTTTGATAAAGTCTTACCTATGAATACTGGAGCTGAGGCTGTTGAGACCGCTATTAAAATTGCTCGTAAATGGGCATATGAGAAAAAAGGAGTTGCTGAGCATGAAGCAAAAATAATTGTTGCTGAGAATAATTTCCACGGTCGCACCACTACGATTATCTCTTTCTCAAATGATGAAGGTGCTCGCAAAAACTTTGGACCGTACACTCCTGGATTTGTAAAAATACCTTATGATGACACAGCTGCTCTAGAAGAAGCTTTACAACAAGATAATATTGCAGGATTTTTAATTGAGCCTATTCAAGGTGAAGCTGGTGTTTATACTCCAGATGATGAGTTCATGAAAAAATCTCAAGAACTTTGTAAAAAATACAACGCACTTTTTATTGCTGACGAGATTCAAACGGGAATTGCTCGCACAGGAGCTTTACTTGCAGTATGTGGGAAATGTGATTGTGCTGGACATTGTGAAAAGCAGTCTGCTACATATGCACAGCCAGATGTGTTGATTTTAGGAAAAGCACTATCTGGTGGAGCATATCCAGTAAGCGCCGTACTAGCAAATAATGAAATCATGAACGTGATTAAGCCAGGACAGCACGGTAGCACATTTGGTGGGAATCCTGTTGCGGCAGCGGTTGCAATGGCGGCTCTTAATGTAGTTACTGATGAGAAACTAGCTCAAAATGCTCGTGAACTAGGAAATCATTTTAGAGCTCGTATCAATAAATATATTGAAACTACTGATGCGGTAACTCTGGTAAGAGGTCGCGGATTGTTAAATGCTATTGTTATCAATGATGCTGAAGATGGAGATACTGCATGGAACATATGCATGAAGTTGCGTGATAATGGATTGCTTGCAAAACCTACTCATGGAAATATCATACGTTTTGCGCCACCACTTGTTATGAATAAAGAACAACTTAATGAATGTATCGATATTATCATTGATACTTTGAAAAGCTTTGAGTAATTTCTGAAATTTAATCATAAAAAAAGGCTCGCATTTGCGAGCCTTTTTTAGTTTTATAAAGTTTGTATTATAATTTAGCACAAGCTTCGTCTCTCATGTTGCGGTAGAATTCAACTCCTTCTTCTTGAACGCCTGGATTATTTTCTATATTCTTAAGTGCTTCATTCCAAAACTCACAAGCAAATTCAGGATTAGTGAATATCATGACTACTACGTAAATTACAAAAAGACCAATTAAGCCACTAATGACTAAAGATATTAATGCCACAGTCTTTGCTGACTTCATAGCATTTATATTTGAATAGTCATCTGGGTTTTGTTGAGCTTTCTTTAAGGCGCTATTAGCCTTTAAGAATCCTATTAATGAGAATATCCATCCTATACCTAAGCAACAACATAAAAATCCTGCTATGGATAATATGTAAACTAAGGTTGTTTTTAATTTTTGCATGATGTTTTATTTTATGTTGAAGTAAAAATAATAAAAAAAGGGAACGCATTGCGTTCCCTTTTTTTATTATTCTGAGAAATTAGATTACCACGGTAATTCGATTCCCATTTCTTCTAGTTGTTCTTTTTGCTCTAATTCTTGTTGAGCTCTTTCTTCTTCGGTAGTTGTAGCATAAGTGTAAAGTGTCCATGAAGCTACTAGGAAAGCAAGAATTGTAACAACTAGAGAAACTGTTTTAGCAGTTTTCATAGCAGGTCCATTGGAATATCCATCTGGGTTTGCTTCATATTCTTTTACTCCTTTGTTAGCTAAGTAGAATCCTATTGCAGCAGGAATAACTCCAGGGGTTTCTATTGCAAAAGATGCTTATGAGTTGTTTACGGGAAAAAATGCGATCACTGGAGAAGAGCTGGACGGTCTTGATCGAACGCTTGCGGCGGCAGGGCTTTTTACGCTAGGTGGAAGTAATTTAATTAAGGGTTTAAAATTAGGAGTAAACGCTAAAATCATCTATCGTCATGTTGGAGCATTTGCTACAGCTTGGGGCTTTGGGCTAGATGGAGGAGAGATCGGAA
>JALZUY010000315.1 GCA_023301395.1 Nonlabens sp. | reverse complement strand
AATTTATTTTTAAAACTACTACTACTACTACTCTACTTAGAAAGGAGAAAAGGGAATATCGAAGACTTTAAGAGCCTAAGTGTGATTTATGATTAGAATTATTCTGATGATTAACTGGCGACTACATTTAAAGCCTATAAAGGAATAGATATTGAGCTTTCTTATGCGATATGTATCCTTTTGTTAAAAAAAATGCTCTTAGAGCATTTAAGTTACCCTACTAGCTTTGCAAACCCTTATGATAGCTTATCAAAATATATAGAAACAAGGCTAATCTAGCATTTGTTTTGAATAGAAAACAAAAGTTAAAAAACAGAGCTTATTACTTCACTGTCATTTAATTATCATAAAATTACATATACTTAAAATATTATGAGAAATATAACCATCAAGTTTTCTATTCTACTCCTCTTACTCGCCACTATATCAAGCTGTAAGGAGTCACACGAAAAACACAGCTCAGAAGATAAAGTTAAAAATGAAATTCTAGTCTTAGGAACCATTCATAGCGGTCACCTTACAGATAGTATTTATAACATCCCTTATTTACAAAAGCTGATTGAAGAAATAAAACCAGATTATATTCTAACTGAGATTCCGCCACATCTTTTTGATGAAGCTATGGAAGGATTTAAAAGAGATGATAGTATCTCAGAACCTCGTACTATGCGTTTTCCTGAATATGTAGATGTTGTATTTCCGTTATCAAAGAAAATGGATTTTAAAATTATTCCTACTGCTGGATGGACTCGAATTATGGCAACGGAACGTGGGAAAAAATTAAGAGCTATTAGTCAGGATAGTTCTAGAATAGATGATTGGACTCAATATGTAGAAGGAAATCAACTTTCAGACTCTTTGTATAAAGCAAGTGGTAAAGTAAATGATCCTTATTTCATTCATACAGATGAATATGACCGCATTCAGGATATAGGATTACAACCTTATAACACTTTGTTTAATGACGAGCTAGGTCTAGGCGGCTGGGAAAATATTAATATCGCACATTATTGGAATATTGAAAAGGCCTTAGAAAAGCACCGTTATCAAGGGAAACGCATCTTAATTACTTATGGTGCTGGACACAAAGGATGGTTTTTAAGAGAATTGCGCAAGCGTGATGATATTGAATTATTAGAAATGAAACCATTTCTAGATGCCATCCAATAATTGTGAAAAGTAGATAATTATTACTTCTCAGGTAACATAGAATATTTTAAAACTAAAACCAATGAAAAAGGAACTCGATGCAGAACCATAAATTTTGGAAATTAAATGATTCTAAATCTAATAGACTGATTTTTATAAAGGATAAAACTATTTATAGAGGAAATCCAAAGCAAGAAGAACTGAATAGCTTGTATTTAGGGTCTAAAAACCTTGACTTTCTAAAGACTATTTTTAATATTCCTTATTCTTATATCAAAAGAATTGAAAATCAAAGTGGTAAAAATGAAATCAAAATATTTTTTGGTATTGATTCCCAAGATGAATTAAAAATTGACAACCCTAGTACCAAGAACGAAATATTTGAATATCTAAAACAAGATTTACCTAATTTTAAATATGGCTCTGAGCTACCTAGCATTATGCAATATGCTAAACCACAATTATTTGCTTTACTTCTTACAACGGGAATGTTCTTGTGGTCATTTTATCTTGCGATTCAAATTGAAAAAGGGATTGATTATCAGTATATTCCTGGAACATCAGGGATTATGTCAATATTTCTTCTCATAGCTGATTTTGGTGTCTTAAAAGTGGTTATTGGGTTTACAATTTTACTGAGCATAATCTTATTCAATCTAACAAAAAGATTGAGATCTAGAAGTGAAACTGAATTTATAGAAAGATAAAACATCATTAATAATTACAGGCTGCAATTAAAATATGTGATTTTTAAATAGACTTTTTGGTAAGAAAGAAACACCAGTTGAAAGGGATTTTACTGAAGAAGAACACAGCAAAGATTATGAATTAAAAAGAGCTGGACTTGAAAATGTTCTAGGAAAAATGCATGATATGGTAGGACACGCCATAATCCCATTTACCATAAGTGGAGCAGTCGATATGTATTATTTACCTAACCACATTAAAGGAACAAGAATTGTAACTATGGAACTACTCAACCCTGATGGAAATGGACATTTGGAGACAAATCAAATGGAACATCTATACTAGAAGAGCTGTAAATAAATAGGTCAGACATTAAATTGACAAGTCAGGATAATATCTAAGGTTTGTGAACATGCTCATAATTACGCTTTACAAAATCCAAAACATTTGCTAGAATAGATCCCATATTACGAGATCTTTTAAATACCACATCTTTAGTAAACTCATGCAGTTCATAACCTAGTTGTTTCGTTTTTTGAGGTGTACTCACCTTATCAGCACGCATGCATTTCATGAGACTGCGGTAACGGCTTTGTGTATTGATCAATCGTTTAGATATAAGCGCTCGCTCTTCCTTCTTATACTGATCTATACTTTGATCTTTCAATCGGTCTGCCACATTTGTAACCATTGGGAAATTCTCTTTAAAAAACTGTGGCCTATAGACTTTCAGTCTTCCTTCATAACATTGCTGGTCAAAATCGATCGCACGTATCGCATAACTCACTCGATCAAAATCATGAGTAGGAATCACTACATAATTATAAGCACGCATATCACCTAGTAATCTAATAAAACAGCGCTCGTTAAACTTTACAAACTCTTTGGCAATTTGTGTGCGCTCAGGCTCGGTGCAATCATTTAAATAATCTGCTATAAATTCATCTCCTGGAATACCAGCGATGTGTTCTTCAATAAGTGTATTCCCGTAAACTAAAAAATTGATACGGTGCGGTGATAATAAATGTTCTAACTCCAGTCCATAGACTCTTGAGGCATCGGCCTTTTTCACATAGAAATAGGTGAATCCATCATTCAGGTTATTTCTAATCTTAATGCGGAAAGGTTTAGTATTCCCAAAAGTGCAATAGTCCACCGCATCAACACTCAAGTAATCGAGTGTTTCCTCGCTACCATCACTGTGTAAGATATCATATACTTTTTTAAGAGCAGTATCAATAATATCTCGCTCAGAGTCTGAATAATAACAACGTACCCATAATGAGTCTTCATCATTTTTATCATAAACCGTTATACATCCTTGAAATCTGAGTAGATCATCATAGGAAACTTCAATACTCGTTTGCCTATTATATCTTTTTAAATAAGCATTAAGTGCCCCACTAACAGGATAAGTAGGCTTTTTACGAGAAAGTAATTTTTCTTCCATTATTAATTTATGACCTATTCTAGTAACAATTTTGCTATTTTAGAGTCATACATTATAACCAAAAATTATCGCTTGTGAAAACAATTCTAGAAATAAAAAATCTCACTAAAAACTACAGCGGCCTTAAAGCTGTGGATAATGTGACATTTAAAATAGAAAAAGGCCATGTCTATGGAATATTAGGACCTAACGGTAGTGGTAAATCCACGACGTTGGGAATGGTTCTTAATGTAGTAAATCCTACATCTGGTAGTTATCAATGGTTTGAAGGTACAACTACAAGTCACGACGCATTAAAACGTATAGGTGCTATTATCGAGAGACCTAATTTCTATCCTAGCATGAGTGCTATTCAGAATTTAGAACTGGTCTGTAAGATTAAAAATATTCCAAAGGACAAGATTGAAGAAAAGTTAGCTACTGTGGATTTGCTTTCGCGAAAGCATAGCCCGTTCAGTACGTTTTCTCTAGGAATGAAACAACGCCTCGCAATAGCTAGTGCTCTGTTGAACGATCCTGAAATATTGATTCTTGATGAACCTACAAATGGTCTAGATCCACAAGGAATACGCAAGATTAGAGATATTATTCAACATATTGCAAAATCGGGTACCACGATCCTACTCGCTTCTCACTTACTAGATGAAGTAGAAAAAGTGTGTACACATGTAATTGTTTTAAGACAAGGAAAAACACTGTATTGTGGTCCTGTGGATGAGATGAATCATAACCATGGTGTGATACATCTTGATGCTGCAAATCGCGATGGACTTTTTGAGTTCTTAAAAGGACAGCCTTATACATTATCTGTAAAAGAAGAGTTTGAAGGATTTAAAGTTGTTTTAAATCAGCCTGTTGATATAGGTAAAGTTAATGAAGACGCTTTTAAGAACAACATCACGCTCAATAAATTGTTCCTCAAAAAACAAAGCCTAGAAGATCAATTTATCCAATTAACTAATCAAAACTAGCCATGAAAAGATTACTCGATATAGAATTTCATAAATTTAGATATAGTCAGAGCTCAAAAGTTCTCACCATTATTTACCTAGCAATAGTTTCTCTTTCCATGTTGATAGGTATAGTTCCGTTTGATTTTGGGACTGTAAAAGGAAGCATATCAGATTTAGGTGTTTTTAACTTTCCAGATGTTTGGCATGTATCAACATATTGCATTAGTTTTTTAAAGATTTTTATTGCTATAGTTATAGTTTCACTTACTGCTAGTGAATACAGTAATAGAACGATTAAGCAAAATCTGATTGATGGATTAAGTAAAAAGGAGTTAATCCTTTCCAAGTTTTACCTAGCCACATCACTGGCGCTTATAGTTACAATTGTTGTTTTTATAGTATCTCTTTTATTAGGATTAATTTATTCTGATTACAATGAGGTCGGAATTATTTTTTCTCAAATGGAATACTTAGTAGCCTTCTTTCTAGGACATTTGGTATTGTTTTGTTTTTGTTTATTTGCAGGAGTACTCGTTAAGCGTAGTGCATTTGCATTAGGGTTTATAGGAGTTTGGTGGATTTTTGAAGGCATTCTAAATATCTTCGGATATATAAGTGATGCTAAATGGGGAACAAATGTGATTGAATATTTATCGCACATTTTACCTATGAATGCAATGAGTAATCTCTTACAAAATCCTTTCCCAAAAATTAGTATCGTAAAAGAGACTTTAAATCTCATTCCTGGAAACGGAATCACTTGGGATTTTTCTGTAAATTACTTAGATGTGATATCGGTATCGATATGGAGTCTCTTGTTTATTTATTGGTCCTATTTATTAATTAAA
>JALZUY010000314.1 GCA_023301395.1 Nonlabens sp. | reverse complement strand
TTGAGGCGTACTCCAACAATTTTCTTCTATAAAATTTGTTGAAACTGTAAAAGTTTCAAATCCTTCAGTATAAGGGGCAACAAAAGCAGCACATTCTGTCTCAAAAGAGCTAGGGCCTATCAAATTACTAAACGCTCCACCACCACAATCAGATATTACATAGAACTCATAACAAACTTGAGGTATAAGACCAGTAATAGTCAAAGGGTTCATAGTTGTTCCAGTAACTAGAGTTGCTGCTGGATCCATAGTTCCAGGAATAAATCCACAAGGTCCATATTCAACATTCCAAATAGTTGACATACCATTTTCAGTCCAACTAAGATCTGCTCCATCGTCTGTAATATTTGTAGCAGTTAATAAACCAGGATTAGAACAAGCTGGAAGCTCATCTACCCTAAAGTCATCTAAGCTAATATCACCAGCAGGACCACCATTATTGGTAGCTATAAATCTAAATTGAACAGTTAATCCAGCATAAGCAGATAAATCACTAATTTGTGCTATCCATGCTTCAGTTTGAGCAGTTTGAATTGCGCCAGGTCCTAGTGTTATAACATTTGCCCAACCAGTTCCATCATTAATTTCTAGTTCTAACGTACCTATTTGAGCACCAAACATATGATAGAAAAACTCAACGGAAGGAGCTGTCAAAGGAGCTAAATCAATTAAAGGAGTAACTAAAGTAGTCGTATCTCCTACATTCCCCAATGATGCCTCAGTATAGAAATAATTCACACCGCTGTTAGCAACAGTTGCTCCAGTACTTGCTGTACCAGTAGTTCCAGTACCTGTAACATTCCAATCATAACCAGAAACAGCAGTTGCAGACCAACATGCGTCTTCAATAAAATTAGTATCTGGAGTGAAAGTCTCAAAGTTCTCAAAATATGGAGCTACAAATTCTGTACAAGCTGTAGAGAATCCAAATGGACCAATATAAATACTCGCATCACCAGGTCCACAAACGGCTCTTACGTAATATTCATAATCAGTATCAGCAATTAAACCAGTTACGGTAGTTGCTGGTACAGTCATAACGTTAACAACGGGAATTGCAGTAGCACCAGTATCTGGAGTAAATCCTACTAAACCAACTTCAACATCCCATTCAGTCTCAGTAGCACCGGCAGTCCATGCAAGATCTCCAGTAATATCTGGAGATGCAGACACAGTTAAAGCTGTAGGCGAAGCACATGTAGGTGGTGGAGCACAAGTCACTGTTGCAGACCAACCTGCTCTTTGCACAGAACCATCAGATTCAAATACAAATGTTAAACAACCTGATGTAGTTGTAGCTAGTAATAATTGACCAACTAAGTTTCCTGTTCCACTGTTACCGTCCCAGCACCATTGTGCTCCACCTCCTGGAGTATTAATAGTAGGGAATGTATTATCTGGGCCATCATAAATAGTTAATCCATCAAAACAACCAGCTCCACTATCTTCCATCTCATTAAATGTGAAATTCACGGAAACTACATCTCCAGCATTATCTGGACAGATGTTGTAAGTAATATTCTCATTGTTTTGATAATCTCCAGAAACACCTCCTGAATCAACAAAAGCATCACCTGAACAATAGTCTGGTGAAGTAGCAACATTAGTACAAGTTTGTTGTGAAATGTCCATAGGGCCACAAACAGCAGATACACAGAACTCATAATCTGTACCACTATTTAAACCAGTAACAATTGTTGTTGCAGTAGTAGGATTAGGACTCACCGCAGTAAATGCAGTAGCACCTACTTCTCTATATTCAACTACCCATTCAGTTTCAGTAGCACCAGTCACCCAGTTTAACTCAACACTACTTGAATTTACAACTCCTGAAGTTAACATAGTTATAGTAGGACAAGTAGGTAAATCATCAACTCTAAAGTCATCAATTGATATATCACCAGCAAAAGAACCATTTGACTCTGCTCTTAATCTAACTTGAATAACATTACTTGTTAATGTCACTGTGGATAAATCGATTATTGCATCCAACCAATCATCTGTTAGAGCGGTTTGTTGTTGACCTATAATCATATCTACATCATCAATCCATACCGTACCATCATTTACATCTACATGTAATGTTCCTATTTGAGCACCAAACATATGATACTTGAATTGAATAGTTGGAGTAGTTAAAGCTGAAATATCTACTAGAGGAGATAATAATCTAGCCTCATCTCCTATAGTTCCACTTGAAGATTCTATATAAAAATAATTACTACCACTAAAAGCACCTAATGGACCTGTTCCACCTGTAGGAGTCGAGCCATTATTATCAACGTTCCAATCATAAGCGGAGTCAGAATTAGTTGCCCAACAGTTTTCTTCAACAAAGTTTATTGTTGCGGTAAATGCTTCAAATGTATCTAAGTATGGTGCAGCAAAAGCAGCACATTCTGTAGTAAATGTAGCAGGACCGGTTATAGCACTTAATGTACCGATTCCACAATCAGAAGTAATATAATAATCATAACATGTAAATGCCGTTAAACCTGTTATAGTAAATGGATTAGTACCAGTCGCAACAGTTGTAGAGGTGCCATCACCTGGAACAAAGCCACAAGGGCCATATTCTATACTCCAAGATGTAGCTGTTCCGTTTTCATTCCATGTAATCTCAGCTGTCGTGTCGGTAAGGACACCTGTGTTCAATGCCGATGGTTGTGGACATACTGGAATCTCATCAAAAACAATATCATCAATAGAAATATCTGATGTTCCAGTAAATGCAGTTTCAGTTCTTTCTGCTCTAAATCTAACTTGAACAGTTCCTGAAGTGCTATATGGTGATAAATCTACCACTTGTGCATCCCAAGGTGCTGCACCACTAGTTTGTTGTTGACCTGTAAGTACTAATACGTCACTCACAAAACCTGAACCGTCATTAATATCAACATGTAAAACACCCGTTGCTGCTCCAAACATATGAGAAGAGAACTGCATTGCAGGTGCTGTTAAAGCAGATATATCAACGATAGGTGCTAACAAAATTGCTTCATTACCAGCTGCACCACCACTACCTTCAACTACCGGAGCTGCTAGCTT
>JALZUY010000313.1 GCA_023301395.1 Nonlabens sp. | reverse complement strand
TATTACTCATGAGTAATAATTCATGATAGTAAATGTTATAGGATTCCGTTAATAGATCCGATGCTGTTTTCTTGAGCAATTTCCTCAAATCCTCGCATAAAATCAGTGCCGTATCGTGATCAATATATCCAGCCTCGTGATAAAAATGAATTTGCTGTAAACTACTAGAAATAGTAGTGTCATTCCATATTTCAACACGATCATATTGTTCAAAAAGAACTCTATTTCTCTTAATTTGTTCTTTGATAGATAGCGGTAAATGAAAATCGGCAAAGCGCTTTCCTTCCATAGAATCATCTAGTAAATGCATCCATACATAAAACTTAAATCTCCCAAGAACAGAATCATTAAAATGATGGAAAACAGGAATATCCTTTGCACTATAAATCCATTGCACACTATCCTTACCAGCTGCTTTAAGATTGACTTCCATCTCCTTGAAATAAGCTTCGAGACTTTCCAGTGAATTTATAGATTTAGTCGCAGTACCTAGAGCAGTCAACTGCTGGTTTGCAGTCATAATATGATCTAGGGAGAACTCACCTACTCTAGCGAGAGTCATCGCTTCTTCTATTTCTAGTTTTGCTTTTCCTTGCAACCTGCGATAAGCAGCGTCATAGCTTATCTCTAGCACGTCGGCCATGTATTGAATAAATGATTTTGTATGCGGTACGCTTTCGCGAAAGCGTCTAATAATCAACTCTTGTAATTCCATAATTTGTGATTTTCACAAAATAAAGATACTACATTCTCATATTCCACATATATAAATGTGATAATCATAATAAATTTGAATCATCAATCAAGCATTTAAAAGCCTTAAAACATTTAAAATGATATTATCACAGATTATCAATTTCGTAATAAAAAAATATAATTACTATATCATATTGATTCTCGTAATGCTCTTACAAAGTTGTGCTTCTTTTGATAAAGAGTTATTAAATCCACATCCACTAAATGAAAGTAATATTTCAAATATTAACGGCACCTATAAAATAGTTTCTGCAAAATATGACAGTATTGCTATGGAAACAGGTAATCAAATATGGCGCTATCAGAATTTTTTAACTGAAATAGATCGTAAACTCATTAAGGATACTTTAAAACTGGATACTCTTAAATTTTATAGCGTAGAACTAAAGATTTTAAATTCAAAAGAATTGAAAGTAAACTATTTAGAAAACGGTAAGGTTTTTAGAGAACGTATCATAAAAACTAAATTAAAAAAAGATGGATACTTATATCTTAAGAATAAGAATATTCAATTCTTACTAATCCCATATATTTTTGGAGCTCTAGATATTAAAAAAACAAGATTAACAAAATCTATTGATGGACACCTTGTATTGGACGTTAATAATCATAAATCAGGCGCTGCAATGCTGGTTATGTTCTTAAATGGTAGTACTCATAAATACAGAAAAGTGTATAAACCGACTAAAAAATAATGAATATGAAAAAAAGACGATTTGAAAATCCAGAGCTTGAAGCTTATATAAAAGACACTTTACGTCAATTGAAATACCTGCGTTCCCGATGGATATTTACTCAACAAGTAAAGAATTTAAAAAAAGATTGAAATCATCTTTAAATTTTTCATGAGCAGTTCCTGTTGCTTTTCCATTAAAACCAGTATGTATACGTCTTACTATTCCTTTTTTATCTATATAAATAGTGGTAGGATATGATAGAATGTGATTAAGCATAGGTAGTTTTTCCTGTGCTGTTTGCTTATTTACATCTCCATATTGAGCAAGAACAATAGGATATGGAATTTCTAAGTTATTTTTGAGTCGTTTGATAGATTGAAATGCCTTCTCCTCAGTCCGTGCATATTCAAATGCTATTCCTATAATTTCTAGATTTTCATTAGAATTATTATTCAAGTAATCTACATAGAATTTTGACTCTTCCATACAATTAGGACACCATGAACCTAATAATTGGACAAGCACTACTTTATTTTGATATTGGGCATCACTCAATGAAACCATCTTGCCAGTTTCATCTTTGAAACTGAAATCTAGGCGATCATATCCATCTTTTAAATAAGTAAGTTGAGTTGCATCTGGTAATTCATATTGATTATTTAAAACTGCTGTAAAAGGTTCTTGCCAGTGATTTCCACTATAAAAAGTACCATTCATAGTTGAATCTGTAACAGTAGCTTCAAATAGAAAAGCATGTGCTCCATCAAAAGTGGATAGCTTGATTTTATTATTTTCTATTACTCCATCCAGGTAACGATAATCACCGGTTGTGGTTCTAAAAGTTCCTGTGATATGTTCACCTACTTGTTTAAATATTCCTTGAGCTATATAACGATCTGCTTCCTTATTGGGACTAAAAACGGTTTCCCACTTTCCTGTAATATTTGTGGTAGATTCTTTAGTTGTAGTTTTAAATCTATAGTTATTACCATAAGTCATTGTGAATTTCACTACCCGATCTAAACTAGGTTTTATGAAATCTCCTTGAATAAGTTGGTCTCCTAAAAATACTCCTTTGAAAACGCCTTCAAAAATTGGTGGTCGAAAAGTAATAGAATCACCCATTATATTAATATCAGTAACAAGAATCTCTTCTTGATCATTAATGATTGTTATATTTTTTGAATTATCCACTATTAATTGAACTGGTAACTCCTTTCCGTTTCCTAAATCAAGAGTTAATCGCCAGACTCCATTTTTCAATGTAGAAGATTCTTTAGTTTGACAGCTAGTTAACATTACCAGTAAGAGAATTATAAAATATTTCATATGCAATGTTAGTACATTATTATCACAGAAAGTTAATAGGTTAAAATTGTAACGTTACTTTATAAATCTGCATTTTTGCAATATGCATAGACATTTCTTAATCTATAAGCCTTATCGCATGTTGAGCCAGTTCATGACAAATGATAGGCATCAAAAAAATAAGAATTTCTTAGGTGATCTTTATGATTTTCCCGTCGGAGCAATGTCTGTAGGTAGACTCGATGAACATTCTGAAGGTTTATTACTCATCACCACTGATGGATTATTAAGTAATCATGTCAATAAATCTGGTAAAGTTGATAAAGAATATGCAGCACAAGTAGATGGAATAATGACTCTAGAAGCGACTCAACAACTAGAAAAAGGTGTTTCTATAAGTATTAATGGCGCTACTTATGACACTAAACCATGTCATGTTCATGTCTTAAGTAATGCTCCTATATTACCAGCAACTAAACAAAAAATAAGAGATGATCGCCATGGACCTACTTCATGGGTAAGTGTGAGCTTAAGTGAAGGTAAATTTAGGCAGGTTAGAAAAATGACTAATATTGTGGGGTTTCCTACGTTGCGTCTTGCAAGAATAAGGATAGGACCATTTAACGTTGCATCTTTAAATGGTGAAACTGTTATGGAAATTGATGATAATAAATTGAGAGAATTACTCTTTGATAACGATTAAAAGTGATTTTACACCAGCGTTAATCATACATATTTTTTGTTCCATTACGTTTCCTTCATCATCACGTATAACAATTCCAGAGGTGTTAGGTGCTGAGTATCCTTGATTTAAAGCCTCTACCTCTATTTTATTGAAACCTTGAACTAATGGAATTGGAAAACCTTGAGCAGCATTAGTCAAGTACATGTCTTTGATTAAAATCTTATCATTTAACCATATACGAACTCGGTCGCCATCTTCAAGTCTAGGATCCCAAAGCGTCATTTGCAAAGTGGCCTTACCAGTTCTTATCTCTCCTAAATAAGTATCGTTTACAAAATTAACAGGTGCAGCATCACTTTTAAATTTTTGACCATTAAAACGTGCTCCTGGATCAATTAGGTCTGTTTTTTGTGTTAAATCAATAGTAGGAGTTTCACTAGGTCTTACATAAGTCTTTTTCTCAGTACTATTAGGAAATAACATTGAACCACTCGTATTTGTTCCAGATGGTACTGGTGCTATTGTACGACTTGTTGATCTAGGTATTTCTTGAGCACTCATAAATAGGCTCGAAAGTACTAACACAATTAAGATAAAATTCTTCATAATTTAAATCTAGCAAAAGTCTTGCCTAAAACGCTGTCTTTTAGACTTAATTATGATTTAAAGAAAAAAATGTTTTGATATACGCTTCCGCAGAAGCGTATATCAAAACATATGAATAGAAAATTTTAAGCTAGACGTTCTATTTTTGCTCCTATTTTTTTCAATCGCGTATCTATATTTTGATAACCACGATCTATTTGTTCTATATTATGTATCGTACTTGTTCCTTTTGCACTAAGTGCTGCAATAAGTAGGGAAATACCAGCTCGTATATCTGGTGATGTCATGGTAGTAGCTTTCAAGTTTGACTTAAAATCATGACCTTGTACACTTGCTCTATGTGGATCACAAAGAATAATTTTCGCACCCATATCTATGAGTTTATCTACAAAGAATAATCTGCTCTCAAACATTTTTTGATGGATCAGCACACTACCTTTTGCTTGTGTTGCTACAACTAGAATGATACTTAATAAATCTGGCGTGAATCCTGGCCATGGCGCATCTGCAATAGTAAGAATAGAACCATCTATATAGTTTTGAATTTCATAACCTTCCTTGTGAGCTGGGATATAAATATCATCTCCTTTACGCTCTATAGTAATCCCTAATTTTCTAAAAGTGTCTGGTATAATACCCAACTCATCAAAAGCTACGTTTTTAATAGTTACTTCACTTTTAGTCATTGCAGCAAGGCCTATCCAGCTACCTATTTCAATCATGTCTGGAAGAATAGTATGCGTGGTTCCTCCTAGTTTCTTAACACCGTTTATGGTTAACATGTTCGAACCTATTCCTTTAATATCAGCTCCCATTCTCACGAGCATCTTACATAATTGCTGTAAATAAGGCTCACATGCCGCGTTATAAATAGTAGTTTCACCTGTTGCCATTACAGCAGCCATTACAATATTTGCCGTTCCTGTAACTGATGCTTCATCGAGTAACATATAAGTTCCATGTAACTCGTCTGCCTCAACACCATAGAAATATTCTTCTTTATTGTATCTAAATTTTGCTCCTAGTTTGATAAAACCTTCAAAGTGAGTATCTAATCTTCTACGACCTATTTTATCACCACCTGGACGTGGAATATATCCTTTTCCAAATCGAGCAAGTAATGGACCTACTAACATTATAGAACCTCTCAGTCCACGACCTTGAACTTTATAATCCTCAGACTGTAAGAAGTCAAGATCTACTTGGTCTGCTTGAAAAGTGTATGACTCAGGACCATTCTTAGTCACTTTAACACCTAGATTGTTTAATAACGAGATGAGTTTATTGACATCAATAATATCTGGTACGTTATTAATACGTACTGGTTGATCTGTAAGTAGCACAGCACAAAGGATTTGTAACGCTTCGTTCTTTGCTCCTTGTGGTTGAATATCACCCTTTAATTGGTGCCCACCTTCTATAATGAATGTTCCCATTTTTAAATCTAATTAGATTTAAAAATAAGGGTATGCAAACGGTTGTAAAAGCATTATGGAATTATCTATTCAATATTAATTAACAATGGCTGTTAACTAAAAAAGCAGCCCAATAGACTGCTTTTTTAAATTCATAAATAAATATCTTTATCTCGTGCGCTTGTTATTGCGATTATTAGTTTTATGATAACGCTTATTGTTATTACGCTTAGGATTAGTACTGTGATCCCTACGGCCTATCGTTCTATGGATCAAAGATTTAGAATCAAGAAGATCTTCTTCCTTTTCAGCAAGATTAAATTCTCCACCACTCATATCAAATAAGTGCTTAAAAATTACTCTATCATCAACAGAATCTTTGTTCCAGTTCAAGAACGATTTCTTCATGTGATTTGCAATGATAAAAGTAAGTGCTTCTCTCTTTTCTCCTTTTTCCCAGCTCAGTGCCACGTCAATCATACTCTGTATATTGTTTCCATAGAAACGATATTTAGGTTGTTTTTGTGGATAAGGCATGCGTTCTGGTGCAGCAGCAAGTTCTTCTCTATCAGGTAATGGATATGGAGAATCTGCATCGAGATCAAAATCTGCGATTACAAATAATTGATCCCATAGTTTGTGTTGAAAATCTGCTACATCACGCAAGTGCGGATTCAAATTTCCCATCACACCTACTATAGATGTTGCCATGCGATTGCGTTCCTCTTTAGTTTTAAGCTCTTTACAGTGCTCTACTAATTTTTGAATATGTCTTCCATATTCAGGTATATTGAGGTGATTACGCTCTGTATTATATTCTAATGATGGTACCAAATTGATGTTTTAATTACTTGTGAAGAGCTGCAAAATAAACAATTTACAGCAATTAAGCTTAGTTTAGTATTATAAAGAAATAACTCCTTCAATATCTCCTACTTCTTTGTATTTCTCAATAACAGCATCTGGAGATTTCATTATAACTGTAATGGAAATACTGGTATAAGTTCCTTTACTAGATTCTTTATTAACTATTACAGCTCCTAAATCACTAAAAATTGTAGTAATTTGATCAATCTTCTCAGGTTGAGAAGGAACAATAAATTTATACAAATATTTACTAGGCCACGCACTCGTGTCGGCCAGTTGTAGTTTGAGTTTTTTGTAAAAGTCGGTTGATTTATTTGAATCCATAATATAAAGAGTACAAATATAGTCATGCTAGTAGGCATTTCTACAATTGATTTTAGTTATTTTGTACCAGATATGACAGACAAGAAAAGAATCTTATTAATAGGTGGACCAGGATCTGGTAAAACCACATTAATCAATCATATGGAATCACATGATTTACTGGTACATCATGAGATTTCAAGACAAATCACACTTGAAGCACAAGAGAAAGGAATTGAACAATTATTTCTTACTGATCCACTTGCATTTAGTAACAGTTTACTAGCTGGTAGAATTGACCAGTTTAATAATGCTACAACAGGTCTTAATTTCTACGATCGTGGTATACCTGACGTGCCTGCTTATCATGTTTTTACAGGGGATCCCATTCCAGACGATTACATAGCTGCATGTAAAGAGTATGAATACGACATAGTGTTTCTTTTACCAGCATGGAAAGAAATCTATGAATCTGATAATGAACGATATGAAACCTTTCAACAAGCCCAAACGATAAGTAATATCCTCGTTGAATTTTATGAACGATTCAATTATAAACCTATAACTATTCCTACAGGAACAATTGAAGAACGCTATCAATTCTTAATGTCTCAAATCAACGATTGAATCCTGAGGCTAAACATATCTTAAAAAACACCTTTGGGTTTGATACTTTCAGGCCTAGGCAAGAAGCTATTATAGATGCTGTAATCAATCAACAAGATGTACTAGCTCTATTACCTACTGGTGGTGGGAAATCTCTATGTTATCAAATTCCTGGTTTATTACTAGATGGAATATGTATCGTAGTATCACCGCTGGTGGCTCTTATTAAAGATCAAGTAAATGCGTTAAAGATTAAAGGTGTAAAAGCTATAGGTATTACAGGAGGAATAAGTTACCAAGATCTAGATGACATACTTGATAACTGTATCTATGGACAATACCAATTTCTATATTTAAGTCCCGAGCGTTTACAACAAACTCTAGTTCAAGAACGTATTTCAAGAATGAAAATATCACTTATAGCTGTAGATGAGGCACACTGTGTGAGCCAATGGGGACACGATTTTAGACCAGCATACAGAGATATTAAGTTATTAAGAGAAATCCATCAAGAAGTTCCAGTAATTGCTGTGACCGCAACTGCAACCGCAACTGTTCAAAAAGATATTATAGAAAGTCTCGAATTGCAGAACGTGCAATTATTTAAGAATAGCTATTTAAGACCCAATATAAACTATCAAATCACCGAGACACAAGATAAATCAAACCTGTTTATTCAGTTCTACAAAAAATATGAAGGAAGTTCAATAACTTATGTAAGAAGTCGCAAAAACGCCATAGAATATTCTCAATTATTAAGTTTCAATAGTATCTCGTCTGGTTATTATCACGGTGGTTTAAATAATAAAGTAAAAGTGAAAACTGCACAATCCTGGATGAAGAATGAAACCCAGGTTATGGTAGCGACAAACGCGTTTGGGATGGGAATAGACAAATCTGACGTGCGCACCGTTACTCATCTACAAATCCCAGATAGTATTGAGAGTTATTATCAAGAAACGGGTCGCGCCGGTAGAGATGGAAATGAAAGTATTGTTCAGTTTTTTTACAATGTGAATGATGTTATCCATGCACAAAATCAATTTTTAAAATCACTTCCTGCCATTGATAACGTAAAATACGTGTATCGCAAGCTGAATAATTACTTGCGCATTGCGACGGGTGAAGGCGAGAACACAACACATCAACTTAGCTTTTCAAATTTTGCAAGCCACTACTCTATTAATGGCATGCTCTGTTATAACGTACTACTTACCCTAGACCGATTTAGTGTGATTAGTCTTTCACAAAATTACCATAGAAGATCTAGTATACGCTTTCGCGAAAGCAGCAACAACATTCTCCACTTTCTCAACAATCGTCCAGCTATGAACGCCATAGTGCAAGCCATACTGAGAACTTATGGAAGTAGTACTTATCAAAACCTTGACATAAACACTTCTATAATTGCATTGCGTAGTAATACCAATGAACCCAAAGTGATCGAAACTCTTAAAATACTCGAAGAAAAAGAGTTTATCGATGCACAAATCATAGATGCCGATACGCAAATCACATTCCTAGAACCAAGAGATGATGACCGTACAATTAATCGTTTCTCTAAAACACTGAAACAACAAAACAAAGTAAAAAAGGATAAACTATCTCAAATTTGTAAGTTGATAGTTCAACAAGAAGAATGTATAAATGTTCTTATTTTAAGATACTTTGGAGAAGAGTCCAAGCCTTGTGGCATGTGCAGTCAATGTGGAAAATCAACTAGACCTGTTAATCTCATTGTTATTCTTGAAAAAGCCCTCAAATCTACAGATTTAACGATGCAAGAAATTGCATCTTTGCATCCAGAGATTGAAAAAAATCAACTAATTGCAGCCTTTACCCAACTGCTAGATCAAGGAAAAGTGCAATTAACAGATCAACATAAATATACCTGGAATGGATAAGTCATTAAATATTGTGTTTTTTGGAACACCTGAATTTGCAACTGGTGTACTTGAAACACTACATAAGTCACATCATAATATAGTTGCCGTAGTAACTGCCGTTGATAAACCAGCTGGTCGTGGTAGAAAACTGAATGAGAGCCATGTAAAACAGTTTGCTGTTGCTCATAATATCCCGGTTTTGCAACCACCTAATTTAAAGTCTTCAGAATTTATTGAAGAATTAAAAAGCTATAAAGCAGATTTACAGGTGATTGTTGCTTTCAGAATGTTACCTAAAGTTGTATGGAGTATGCCTGCAATGGGAACCTTTAATTTACATGCAAGCTTATTGCCTGAGTACCGTGGTGCGGCACCTATTAACTGGGCAATTATAAATAGAGATAAAGAAACTGGAGTTACTACGTTCTTTATAGATGAAAAAATAGATACTGGTGCCATCATAGATCAATCTCATTGCCCTATTTTACATGATGAAAATGTAGGTACATTATATGGTAAACTCATGCTGCTAGGAAGTGAACTATCCTTAGAGACCGTTAATGAAATTGCTGCTGGCACTATAAGTACACAAAAACAACCCATAGGCGGCTCTCTAAAAGAAGCTCCTAAACTGAATTCAACAAACACTACTATAGATTGGAATCAAGCTGTTGAAGATGTAGATGCTCTTGTAAGAGGTCTTTACCCTTATCCAGTTGCAAAAGCGCAACTTATTCAAGAAAAGACGGAAACTATTAAAGTTTATAAAACTTCTATGGAGGTAATTTCACATGAAATGAAGACTGGAAGTATTATTATTGAAAATGATATTATTAAGGTAGCTTGTAAAAATGGATTCTTAATAATTCACGAATTACAATTACCTAATAAAAAACGAATGGACTCAAAAAGTCTACTTAATGGTTTTCAATTCCACTCCAACGCTAGATTTGACAATGGTTTGCTCTAAATGCTTGACAAATGGCTCAACTTATTAACAATCGTACGGTTTTATAAACAAATTTTATGATTTATGGCTCTAATCCTTGTGTGGTAGCATAATCCTTATAAATTTGTTTAACGTTTTAGTTTAACCAACATTAATTTAATTTCAATTATGAACAAAACAGATTTAATCGAAGGAATGGCAGAGCATGCTGGTATTTCAAAAGCAGCAGCTAAAAAATCACTAGAATCTTTCTTAGGTAACGTAGAAAAGTGTCTTAAAAAAGGAGATAGAGTTTCTCTAGTAGGATTTGGATCTTTCTCAGTTTCTAAAAGAGCTGCACGTGAAGGTAGAAACCCACAAACTGGAAAAACTATCAAAATCGCTGCTAAAAAAGTAGTGAAATTCAAAGCAGGTAGTGATTTACAGAAAGCTGTAAACTAGTACTTACTTTAATTCAAAGTATAAAGCCCGACTCTTTTCAGAATCGGGCTTTTTTGTGTTTTAATATTAAACAAAGTATCTTTAATTTGAGATTTTACTTCATAATCGACTTTATTAAGAATTTAATCTATAAGTTTAATTGATAATAAAGTAAAAATGTATTTGAAAAACCTTCATAAAGGAACCCTTTTAATATCAAAGCCTAATATAATAGGTGATGAATCATTCTCAAGATCAGTCGTACTGCTTACTGAGTATAATGAGGAAGGTGTTATAGGGTTTATTCTCAATAAGAGATTAGATTACATGCTCAACGACCTTATTCCCGATGTTGAGCTAGAACTACCTATCTATCAAGGTGGACCTGTTGAAATGGATAATCTTTTCTTCCTTCACTCTATTCCAGATTTAATACCAAATTCACTTCTCATAGCTGATAATATATATTGGGGTGGAGATTTTGAAAAAGTTAATGATCTTATCAAAAATAAAGAAATCGCAGGTGATGAAATTAAATTCTTTCTAGGCTACTCAGGCTGGCATAAAGATCAACTCACTGAGGAGATAGATGATAACTCATGGATTATCAAAACAAATACATCAAAGGAGTTTGTATTATCTGAAGAGATCCAAGATTTATGGAAAAATGAAATGATTGAATTGGGTGGTAGTTATGAACTATGGTCCAATGCGCCAGAAAATCCTTCTTATAATTAATTAAAGAATGTATTATTAAAGCTCTCTAGTAGCCCTGTAGCAAGTTCTTTCTTAAATTCTTTCTTTCTGTATTTATCTATACTTTGAATTCCCTTTATAACATTAGTAGTGAAAATCTCATCAGCTCTTTGTAGTTCAAATGGTGTAATGGATTCTTCTACAATTTCATAATCCAACATACGTTTCAATTGTAGAACAACTTGCTCTCTCATTATTCCATTAATACAACCATCCATTATCGGCGGTGTTTTTACTCTATTATTCGTTCGAACAAATATATTTCCAGAAATACATTCTGTAATCATTTTATTTTCATTGAGTAAAAATAAATCTTGATAATCATTATCTAGAGCATAGCGACCTGCCAGTACGTTTACGACCTTGTTGCTAGACTTAACAGTTGATAATAAGCCCGATATTACATAATGATCCTTAAATAGCTCTACTTCTCTGTAAACATCATTTACAAAAAAACCATCAAGTGCTGTTGCTGTGATACTGTAATGAACTCCATTATCAGTAGGAGAATAGAGTCCTCCTGATTTACGCCATACTGTGAATCTTATTCTAGAATGTTCAAGATTTAATTTATTCTCACTTATCAAATCTATGATAGACTGCTCAATAAATTCAGGTGTAAAAGTATCAGGAATATCCATTCTTAAAATACGCATTCCTGCCATGAGTCTAAAATAATGAGCCTCAAAAAATAATGGTGCTCCTTTAAAACATCTCATTGTTTCAAAAATACCATCTCCGTAGAACGTTCCTCTATTATTATAAGCTATGGTAGCTTGTTCACTAGAGTATAATTTACCGTTAATATTAATCATAAAAAAAGCCCCGTTTAATTCAGGGCTTAAAATTAAGTATAGAAAATAAGTTTAACTAGAACCTAGTACTTTTTTTAACTCACCTACTTGATTTTCCCAAAACATTTTTTGATCCTCTACTTCATCTTCATCTTCACCGAAATCAGTAACCATCAAAGAAACATCTTTAGTAATCTCGTCTACTTGAATACTCATCTCAAAGTATTTATTAGTGTCTTCATCATAATCCCACTGGAAACGAGCTCGCTCACCACTTACACGTTTAATGATTTTTGCCTTTTCTTCTGATCCATCCCAAATAAATCTAAAATATTCACCTCTACTATTTACATTATCAGCAAACCACTCAGACATTCCTGAAGGTGTAGCAATATATTGATAAAGTAAAGCCGGAGAAACGTGAATAGGGAACTCTTGGTTAAATTTGATTGGTTCTTGCATGGAAAAATAACTTTGATGGCAATATAGGAGAATTAATGCTAAAAGAAAATATCAAAATCAGAAAATATTTAAGAGAAATACATTTGGATTAAAACCACAAATAAGTATATATTTGCAGCCGCTTAAGCAATTTGCTTTTGATGGCGTGGTAGCTCAGTTGGTTAGAGCGCAGCACTCATAATGCTGAGGTCGGCGGATCGTGCCCGCCCCACGCTACTTAAAGTCTCTTAGTTATCTAAGAGACTTTTCTATTTTCTAGTAGTTCCCCTTTCTATCAATGAAGTTTTTAAAGTATGAACTTTAGTTACTTGTACTTCATCCTTATTCTTGAGAAGGTTTAAAATTCTTATAAAAGTCTTTTTTCCTAATTCCCTAGAGTGTTGATCTACAACTGTTAATTGTGGATAAGAATATTTTGCCATATTACTATTTGAATAGCATATAATTTGTAATTCTTGTGGAACTTTAATTCCCAATTCGTGTGCTTTATTAAGAGCCATAATTCCTGCCCTTTGATCTAGTGCAATAATAGAATGTATATTATCCTTTTTAAAAGAACCTTCCATTTGAGTTAAAAATGAACTATCTTCTTCATGAGCAACTACATTAAGCTGTAACCCATCTAGTTCCTCCACTCGATTTCTTATTCCTTGTTCTCTCAATTGTCCTACACTAACTTTACTAATCGTAGATGCAATACAAATATTTCTATCTCCTTTTGATTTCAAAAAATCAACAAGTCTTGATCCAGATGCAGCATCATCTACAATGATTTTATCACAATCAAGGCTATCTATAACACGATCAAACATAACCAGTTTTAATCCTGAATTAAGTATATTATGATAATGTTCAAATTTGCCTAACTCTTGTGTTCCCATCGCTGCTGCCATAATAAATCCATCTACTGCCCCATTTGAAAACATTTCCATGTAATCCATTTCCTTTTCATAGGATTCATTTGAAATACAAATTACAATCTTATAATTATGTTGTGAGGCCTCTTCTTCAATACCCATTAAAACCTGACCAAAAAAATCATTTACTATCTCAGGAAGAATTACTGCAATTGTTCTTGTTTCTCTATTCCTTAAAGAAGCAGCTGCTGTATTAGGCCTATACCCCATTAACTTAGCAAGCTCAGCTACTCTTTTTTTAGTATCCACACTAATCTCAGCACTATCCTTTAAAGCTTTTGAAACTGTAGAAGTAGATAATTGAAGTTTTTCTGCGAGTAATTTTAACGTAGGCTTCTGGTACATAATAGATATTTTGAATAGTAAAGATACTTTTAAAGATTCTATTATTGCCCATTTTGCTTTCACGAAAGCGTTTTCAAATCAACTCTAAGCTTCACAATTGTGAATTAAATCGATTAAATGCAATAAAAAACTGTTGTTAAACGATTTTACAGCTAAAGTGTATGATTAAAACGATGTTCTACATTAGTTTTATGTCTCCCTAAAAAAATGTAGACGATTATGAAAAATTTTACTCGTTCAATTTACAAAACCTCTTTTATTTCTTTCATGTTTATCATGTTTGCTTTTATGGTTGTCGCTCAAACTAGCCAAGTAAGTGTAACTGTAAATTGGCCATCATGGTCTGGTGAAAATTATCTTAGGGTTTACGATCCAAGTGGTGCTACTATATTGAATTTATGTAATCCTACAAGTTGTTATACTGGTGCAAATACTAGTTACAACACTACAGTGGATATGGGATGTTTAGTAGACGGGAATAACTATAGAGTGAGAATGTATGATAGATACGGTGATCTATGGAACGGTGCAGGTGCAAATCTTACTATTACATCTGCAGGCAATGTAGTTTTAAACACAAATCATGGTGGTGGAAACAGCAGTACAGCAAATTTTAACGTTTTCGGTGGTGGTGGAGCTTGTGTAGTTGGTCCTCAAGAAATTGACATTTTTGGGAACGGTATTGCAATAAACGTTAGTGATAGTATCGACCTTGGAAATATTGAAGGTACAGGAACAATCTCTTCTACATTTACTATAACAAACTCAGGAAGTTCAACATTGAATCTGACAGGCTCACCTAGAGTGAATATCACAGGTGCAGATGCTGCGGACTTTACAGTTCTTGCACAACCTACTACAACACTAGCTGGAGGAAGTAGTCAAGGTTTTACAGTTTCTTTTACTAGAGCTACCTTAGGAACAAGCAACGCTACTATTACCGTTTTGAATGATGACAGTAATGAAAGTAATTACAATTTTAATATAAGAGCTCAATCAGTTGCTTCTAAATACACAATGTATTATGAAAACTTTGATAACGGTCCTGCAGGATGGAACTCATCAACTACAGGTGGATTTAATTGGACCCTAGGAACAACATTTGAAAAAGGTGAAGGTAATTACTGGTTTACTGATGGATTTGATAATTATGCAAAAAGCAAACAAGCAGTATTAACAAGTCCTACAATTTCAACTTTAGGATATACTGATCTAAAATTTTACATAGATTTCAGAACAAATACTTATGATGAAGATGACGGAATGCAGATTGAGTACAGTGCAAATAATGGTACTTCATGGAGTGTATTAGGTGCTTTAGGATCAGGCGATAACTGGTACAATACAGATAGTGTAGACGGAATAGGTGTAAATGAACATGGATGGGCTGGAGATAATTCAAATCTTGGTGTAGCATTAAGTCGTTTTGAAGAAGCTTCTCATGATTTACCTGCCTTATTACAAAACAATCCTCTAGTAAAATTTAGAATCCGTTTTGAATCTGATAATGATAATAACGTTGATGATGGTGTATTAATAGATAATATAATTATTACTGGTACTCCTATGGTTGCTATTCCTGCAACTGATGGACCTGCAAACGTTAAAGACCAACTTACATTATGGCTACGTTCACAAGACATTCCACAGACAGATGGTAGTTTGTTAACTAATTGGAGTGATATGGCAATAGGCAATGATGCAAATGAGGTAGCGGCTAGCGCTCCTACATTTGCAAACAATGTTGCTCAAAACATTAACTTCAACCCTACTGTTAACTTTGACCGTTCACAGCAACAACATTTGAGAGGTAAAGGTGGATATAATTCAAATGATTACTGGGTAGTTGTAAGAAGTTCAATTGACATGACTAATTCTTTAGTTGGAGAAACGATGCTGATAGGAGCAAAATGTGCACCAATTAATCCTGCAAAAGATCCTTCCGGATTAGGATGGGGACCAGTTTCTGCTAGATATACAAACGAAGTTTTAGCACACAGTGTTGGAACAGTTTCTGAAAATGATGCCAACAGTGGTTATGGACGTTCATTTTCAGACGTATCTAGAACTTTTGATGATGTTCATATCATTAATGTAAAAAATAATCCAGCAAATAACGAAACTGAAATGTACTTGAATGGTCGTAAAATAGACAATTCAACTGGTAAAACGACTATAAGCAATGAGACTTTAAACTTTGAAGGCTTTACAAATAAACCATATTACTTAGGTGCTGGTAGATACCAATTAAACGGTTTACCGTTTGAAACTCATTTAAATGGTCAAATAACTGAGGTTTTCAGTTACAGAGATAGACAGTCAAGCTTAGTTCAACAACGTATCTATTCTTATCTAGCTATTAAAAATGGAGTCTCTCTTCATAGTCCTACTAGTACTATTGATGATCACAGAGCAGACTGGAATTATTTAGCTAGTGATGATAGTATTATTTGGGATTACAGTTTAAATACAAATTTCAATTACGATGTTGCTGCATTAGGAAGAGATGATGAATCTGAATTAAATCAAAAACAATCTAAAAGTGAAAACTCAACATCAGTTGTAGCAATAGGTTTAGATAGTGTTGAAGATTTAGGAACTGATAACGGTAATGCGTTTGATAATGATAAAGACTTTCTTGTATGGGGACACAATGGCCAAGATCTAAATGCATATCCTAGTACTATTAATCATAATTTAGGTATTGCAAATGCTGTAATTATTAATCTTACTCGTGTAAATAGAGTTTGGAAAATAAATGAAGTAACCTCAACTGACATTGCAAAAACTCAATTGAGAATTGCAACAACTACTTTTGCAGGATTACCAGCTTTAACTCCCGATAGTGAATATGTTTTAATAATTGCAGATGACGAGAACTTCAACAATAATCTTGAAACTGCATTTTTCTCAGAAGACGGAACTTTCCAAAGAGCATATTACGATTTTGATGGTACTAAGTACTTTACAATAGGAATCACTTATGTAAAAAAAGAAGACCGTAGCGTAGTATTTGACGGTGTAGATGATCACATAGAAATTCCTGAATCAGATGGATTTGGTTCTAACTTCACTTGTTCTGTATGGATGTATAGTGATGGTGCAAACAATACAGGTGGTAACAAAACCATAGTTGCAAAAAGATCCGGTAATACAGGATTCCAAATGTACTTGAGATCAGATAACAAAGTTGCTGTATGGTGGAATAATGGAACTGATCAAGAAATAATTTCAAACACTACACTTAATGATAACTCATGGAGACATATAGCTGTCACTTATGATGGTACAGATGCACATATATTTATAGATGGTGTAGAAGATAACCATGCAAATGTCTCTGCTCCTATTGCAGACTCAAATACCTTAACTATCGGAGCTCGTTATGAAGATAAAGATAATATCATCGAGCACTGGAAAGGTGAACTTGATGAAATTAGAATGTGGGATGTTGCACTTACAATGAATCAAATAAGATTCATCATGAATCAGGAGTTAGAAAACAATTCTGATTTTGTAAATGGGACAATTATTCCTTCTACAGTAACAAAAAATGAAGTTGCAGCAATCAACTGGGATGATCTTAATGCATACTACAGCATGAATAGTTTTATAGGTACTTCTTTAAATGATGAATCTGTAAATAAGGGATATGGTCGCATGTCAAATGAGAACTACTTTGAATTAAAGAATCAAACAGCGCCACTTCCATATGAATCAACTACAAACGGTGACTGGGAAGATCAAAGCTCATGGGAAAATGGCTCAATGCTATACACTCCAGGTAGTTTTAGAAACATTAACGGTAATACAGTAAAGATCAACTGGAACATAGTAAGAAGTAATCATCAATTAGATATAGTAAATACTGATGTTGCTCTACTCGGTTTATTATCTGAATCTGATCAAATCAATGTTGAAAACGATCACGGACTTGCGATAACCCATTACTTACAATTAGACGGTATCATAGATTTAAAAGGTGAATCACAGTTAATACAAACTACTAACAGTGATTTAGTAGCATCTAGCGCTGGTCATATTGAAAGAGATCAACAAGGAACTGCTGACAAGTATAACTACAACTACTGGTCATCTCCAGTGAGTAGAATTAATAATACTACTATAAATGATGGATTCAGCATTAACTCAGTACTTAAAGATGGAACATTTACAGATTCTCCACGTGATTTAAACTGGACTGGATATAATGTTGGTGATGGTGCTCCGGGAAGTGCTAGCACAGCAGCTACAATTTCTGGAAGATGGTTATATAAATATGGTAATCAAACTGGTGGTCTATATTCAAATTGGCAATTTATTAACCAGAATAGTAGCCTTAATCCAGGAGAAGGTTGGACTATGAAAGGTACTGGTGCTGGAGTAACTGGTGGCGAGCAAAACTATGTATTTGTTGGAAAGCCTAATAACGGTGATATAGACCTAACCATCAATGACGGTAACGATTACCTAGTAGGTAATCCATATCCTAGTGCACTAGATGCGCATGAGTTTATTAATGATAACCCTAACATTGATGGAACAATTTACTTCTGGGAACATTGGGGTGGGAATTCTCACCAATTACAGTTGTATCAAGGTGGATACGCTATGTACAATCTATCTGGTGGATTAGGTAATGCTACTTATGGCACCTCTCACCCATCTATTAATCAAGGAGGAATAGCTACTAAAGAGCCAGGTCGCTTTATTCCAGTGGCACAAGGTTTCTTTGTATCTGGCATCTCAAATGGAACAATTAAATTTAGAAACGATCAAAGACAATTCGTGAAAGAGTCATCAGGTAATAGTATTTTTGTTGCTGCACCAGGAAGTGATGCAAATAACAATCCTTTCTCAGGATATAATGCTCAAGGTGATACACGCCCTAAATTCCGTTTTGGATTTGATTCTCCTAATGTAATTCACAGACAATTACTATTGACTATAGACCCTAACGCAAGTGCGGGATTTGATAGAGCGTTTGATGGATATCAATATGACACTCAAGAAGACGACATGTCCTTTAAGATGGGTAGCTCTGATTTGAACATACAAGGAATCAATCAAATCGATCAGACTACAATCTTACCATTGAATGTTAAGATTGGTATGACAGGAACGATTACTATTAAGATTGATGAATTAGAAAATGTAGATCCTACACAAGGTATATATCTTAAGGATGCACAAACTAACACTTATTATGATTTAAGAAATGGAGATTATATAAGTGCACAACTATGGGCAGGTACTTATCCCGATCGTTTCTTTATTGTTTTTGACAACCCAACAACATTAAGCAATAATGATACTACTCTTTCAACAAGCGATTTAATTGTTTACACTCCTCAAGGGATGGAAACTTTAAATATTAAGAAAGGTATTGAACTAGATCTTGAGAAAGTAAGTTTAATAAATATGCTAGGACAAGAAGTTAAAACTTGGGATGTATCAGAACAAAACGGAATCATTACTGTACCTATTGATCAAATTGCAAGCGGTAATTATATCGTAACCATGGATACTAATTATGGTGTACAAACTAGAAAAATAATAATAGAATAAATACAACATTCATTTAATTAAAAATGCCCTAACTATTATGAAGTTAGGGCATTTTTTTTATTTCAATTTTGAAATAACAGCTTCAGGTTTTAGTAGTTCCTGTTCACCCGTTATCATATTTTTTAAGAGTAATGCTCCAGCAGCCATTTCATCTTCATCTATTATTATAACATTAGGGATTTCATTTCGCTCTGCATATTTAATTTGTTTATGTCTTTGCTTCGGCGTTTTGGCAGTATCAGGATAGAGTTCTGATTTTATTCCGCTTTCGCGAAAGCGAAATACCAAATCCATAGCGTACTCAGCTTCTTTCTCACCAAAATTAACAAACAACACATCTACTCCAGCTCTTACAGAATCTGGAAACAAACCTAATTCTTCAAGTACCAAATAGATACGATCTAGTCCAAAACTGATTCCTACTCCACTTACATCCTTTAACCCAAACATACTGGTTAAGTCATCATAACGACCACCACCACCTATGCTTCCCATCTTCACTCCTGCCGGCGCACCTACTTCAAAAATACATCCAGTATAGTAATTCAATCCACGAGCTAGCGTAATATCTAAATCTAGAACAGCAGATTTTAAACCTAACTTAATAATGCGACTATTTATAAATTCAAGTTCTTCGATTCCCTTTTGTCCTATTTCAGAATCTGTTAGTAATAATTTCATCACTTCTAGTTTCTCTCCAAAGTTTCCTTCAAGGCTGAAAACAGGATTTAATTTCTCAATAGCATTTTCAGAGATTCCTTTTTGAATCATCTCTTCCTTTACCTTATCAGCTCCTATCTTATCTAATTTATCTAGAGCAACTGTGAAATCAATCAATTGATCTTGTGCACCTATCATTTGAGCAATACCAGCAAGGATTTTTCTATTATTGATTTTGATGGTACAAGCTTCAAGTTTTAAGTCTGTGAAAACCGTATCGTATAACTTTACTAGTTCTACTTCTTGAAGTAAAGAATCACTACCGACAACATCTGCATCGCACTGATAAAATTCTTGAAAACGTCCATGTTGAGGACGATCTGCTCTCCAGACCGGTTGAATTTGATATCTTTTAAATGGAAACGTTATATCATTTTGGTGTTGTACCACATAACGAGCAAACGGCACTGTTAAATCATAACGCAAAGCACGCTTACTTATTTGAGGAGATACTTTATATTCATTTTTATTATGTAAATCCTGATCATTTACTTTTTTTAAGTATTCACCATTATTTAATATCTTAAAAATTAATCGATCTCCTTCTTCACCATACTTACCTAATAGAGTATCACTATTTTCAAAACTAGGAGTTTCAATAGGCATGAATCCATAATGCTCAAAGTGATGCTTTATAGTATTCATTATATATTGACGTCGCTGTACAACAACAGGACTGAAATCTCTAGTTCCTTTAGGTATAGAAGGTTTTTGTGCCATAACTTTAATTAAAGATGCAAATATAAACACATCATAAAGCCTATACTTCATAATTAAATTTTAAAGTGATGGTAATTACTGTGAAGAACTTGTAACATTGTAAAAGAATGTTAGTCTAACACGATATGGCAGGATTACTACGTCAAAACATAAACATCGCGCAGCAGAGCATTAAAGGGCAACTTTTAAGAACAGCTCTCACAGTTATTATCATAGCTATAGGTATCACAGCACTTGTAGGGATACTTAGTTCTGTAAAAGCACTTGAAGGAACCATAGGTGGTGGGTTATCTGGGTTAGGTGCAAACACATTTAGCATGCAACGTTATCCTTTTACCATGCAACGACGTGGAGGCGGCGAGCGCACAAAAATTAATCCTGTAATAAGTTATCGAGAAGTAAAAGAGTTTGAAGAACAGTGGGATTATCCTCTTTCTCAAGTGGGTGTTTCTTTTCAAGCAACTTCTCAAGCTGAGATTAAAAGTGAAGATCGTAAAACAAAGCCAAAAGTTATTATCACTGGTGTTAATGCAAATTACATTGAAAATGCTGGATTAAATATAGGTGAAGGAAGAGGTTTCTCTGGTTTTGATATTAAAAACAATGCACGTGTTTGTGTGATAGGAAGTGACTTAGAAGATGAACTTTTCCAAGGCTTAAACCCTATAGGACAAGCGTTAAGCATAAGAGGTAATAAATTCACTGTAGTTGGTTTACTTGAGGAAAAAGGCTCCACATTTGGTAATAATATTGATTTAAGAGTATTGATTCCTATTGATGTCGCTCGTAGTATTTATACCAGTGCAAATATTAATTATGACTTAAGTGTTAAGGTTAAGAATGAGCAAATCATGGCTGGAGCAAAAGATAGCGCCATTTTATTATTCCGTAACATAAGAGGACTTGCTCCGGTAGAGGAAAACAATTTTGGAATCATTCAAAGTGATCAATTATTAGGAACAGCAAATGAACTCAAATTTGCCTTAAGAGCTGCTGCTGTAATAATTAGTGGTATTACAATTTTTGGTAGCTCTATAGCCTTAATGAATATCATGCTTGTTTCTGTTACAGAACGTACAAGGGAAATAGGTGTACGTAAAGCATTGGGTGCAAAACGATCTACAATATCTTGGCAATTCTTTATTGAAACGCTTCTTATAAGCCAATATGGAAGTATGTTAGGTATTTTACTAGGTTTACTTGTAGGTTATGTTGTATCTGGTTTACTTGAAGTAGAGTTCACTATGCCATGGGAACCTGTAATTTGGGCAACCATAGTCTCAATTATCATCGCTATATTCTCAGGTGTTATTCCAGCAATAAAGGCATCTAAGCTTGATCCTATCGAGGCTCTACGTTATGAATAACATAGATATTACTTATTATAATTCTCCTGCTGGTGAATTAATAATAGGTATCTATGAAAATCAATTATGTGTACTAGACTGGCGTTACCGTAAACAACGGGAATCAATTGATAAGCGTTTAGGAACTCATCTTAATGCTTCCATTTCTAATCAACATCATCCTTTACAAAATCTGGTAATAGAACAGCTCATTGAATATTTTAGAGGTTTACGTACTTCTTTTGATATTCCATTACTTTTAGCAGGAACCGATTTCCAAAAACAAGTATGGAATCAACTTATCGAGATCCTTTATGGTGAAACAGTTTCCTATTTAACGCTTTCGCGAACGCTAAATAACGAAAAAGCAATAAGAGCAGTTGCAAGTGCAAACGGTACAAATGCTTTATCCATAGTAATCCCATGTCACAGAGTTATTGCCTCAAATGGTGATTTAACAGGATATGCTGGTGTATTACCTGCAAAGAAAAAGCTCCTACAAATTGAAGGAGCTTTAAATAAAGGACAGTTAGGATTATTCTAGAATCCGTTTTTTTCTTTACCTAGTTCCATGAGATCATCAAAATAATTAAAAAGATCACCTTTAGTAATTACGGCACCTTGTTCAATAAGTTTGAATTTATCGCTGTTAGGATCATCACTATATTTCTTGAGTGCGGTAAATAATTTCACTTCATCATCCATGAGATTTTTTTGCAACCACGCATAACCTTCTTTAGTAGTAATATCAATAAGTTCATCACCTACCATTACAGAAATTAAGGAAATCTCTTTTTCTTGTAGATGGAATAGATTCATGGTTTGTGGAGAAATATGCTCTAAATATTCTGCTGTTGTAAGCACTCCTTCCCATACTAAATCAGAAAACACATCCAATTCTTGTTCGGCTACTTCAGGCTTATTTTTTTTAATCTCATCCCATTCCGTGCCAGTAATAGTTTGTGTTGCTAGAAAGTTTATGAATTCTGGGTGTAATTCTTCCAGTTGTTCTTTTGATAATCTTCTATACTTCATAATATGATGTAAAAAAGCCGTTCCAGTTAAGGAACGGCTTGGTTATTATTCTGAATTTGTTATAATTACTATTTTGCAGCTACTACGTCAAAAGTGAAAGCAGTAGTTACTTCTCTGTGAAAACGTAACGCAGCTTCATACTGACCTAAACGCTTGATGTTCCCACCAGCTACAGTAACAAATTTCTTATCTAATTCAACACCTTGCTTAGCAAGAGCATCTGCAACATCCTGAGTTGTAACAGATCCAAAAAGTTTATCACCATCACCAGTTTTGGCGGTAATTTTAACTTCAAGACCATTCAACTTATCTGCTTGCTCTTGAGCAAGTTTAATATTGTTTGCTTCTTTGTGAGCACGTTGTTTAATAGTTTCTGCAAGTTGTTTTCTAGCACCTGAAGTAGCCATGATAGCCATTCCATTAGGTATTAAAAAATTACGACCATATCCAGGCTTAACAGTTACTACATCGTCAGTAAAACCTAAATGCTCTACATCTTTCTTTAATATAAGTTCCATATCGTTAGTCTGGTTTTATTTTAATAAATCACCTACGTAAGGCATGATAGCGATGTGACGTCCTCGCTTTACAGCGATAGCCACTTTACGTTGATACTTTAATGAAGTACCTGTAAGACGACGTGGTAACAATTTACCTTGCTCGTTCACAAATCCCATTAAGAAATCAGGATCCTTATAATCAATGTATCTAATACCACTACGCTTAAAACGGCAGTATTTTTTTCTTTGTTGAGTTTCAATTTTTAAAGGAGATAAGTAACGTATGTCACCATCTTTTTTTCCTTTAGCTTGTTGTTGTAAAGTTGCCATGTGTTACGCTTTTGCTTTGTTAGACATTTTGACTCTTCTCTTCTCTGCCCACTCGATAGCATATTTATCAAGCTTTACAGTAAGGTAACGCATTACACGCTCATCACGACGGAATTCTACTTCAAAGTCGTTGATCACCTCTCCTGGTGCTTCAAATTGAAAAAGTGAGTAAAAACCACTCTTTTTGTTTTCGATTGTGTAGGCTAATTTTTTCAAGCCCCAATCTTCTTTGGCTACCATTTTTGCACCACGACTAGTAAGGAAATCTTCAAACTTCTTTACTGCTTCCTTTACCTGATCATCAGATAAAACGGGATTCAAAATGAAAACAGTTTCGTATTGATTCATAATATATTTGTTTAAAACGGATGCAAAAATAATCCTTTAATTTTGTTCTCGCAACTCTTTTAAGCCATAGACTAAATTAATTTAACTAGCAATATACTGCTGTAAATTCGATGAAAAACAAAAAAATATCGTTTAAACAACAGATTTATTTGCATTACATCAGATAAAGCACTAACATTGTCACGTAAATACAATACTTAAACGATGAATAATACTGTTTTAAATTGTTATGTAGTAGATGACTCAAGCATTCAACGTCTTGCTATTGTTAAGATGATAGAGAATCATCCTAATCTTAAAATGATAGGTGAATTCAGTAATGCAATAGAAACTAAAGCTGCAATTAAAGACCAAAAAGTCGATCTTATCTTCTTAGATGTGGAAATGCCCATCCTAACAGGATTTGATTTATTAGATGATATTACAGAAAAGCCTGGTGTTATTTTTGTTACTGGTCAAACAAAATATGCTTTTAAAGCATTTGATTATGCTGCTGTCGATTACTTACAAAAACCTATTAAAAAAGATCGCTTTTTATATGCTGTTGAGCGTGCTTTACTAGCAAACAAATTGCGTACTGAAATGATTGAAGATAGAGGGGAATTTATATTTGTTAAAAGCAATCTTAAAAAACGTAAGGTATATTTAAAAGAGCTCAAATACATACAAGCTCTTGGAGATTATGTAAAACTAATTACTGAAGATGATAGCCTTGTAGTTCTCTCAACTATGAAAAGTTTTGAAAGTGAACTCCCTACTGTTGATTTTTTAAGAATCCATAAATCTTATATTGTCAATTTACATAAAATAGAAAAATTTAATTCCAAAGCTGTAGAACTAGGTAATGAAGTTTTACCATTAAGTAGAAATCGTAAAACCGAACTTGTTGAAGCTTTATCCCAATTTTAATTGAACAAGTAATTAATATAATTAGAATTTAAAGGTCACTAGAAATAGTGGCCTTTTTTTATTTAACTTATTTAAAGACCATTAGAGATAATTCGCAAAGGTTTTCGCAATTTGGCACGCTGATTGCGATTACTCAATCGAGTAGGACATTTAAGTCTACTCATAATACCAGTAATTATGAAAAAGCTATCTACCCTACTAGTAGTTTTCCTGATAGGAATCGGGATGAGCTATGCAACTAACATCGAAGACGATCGTTTTAGAACTAACAATAACAGTTTTATCTTTAATGAAGGCGGAATCGAATTTGCAGTTTTTCCTGACGGACAGTTTGACTTTAATTATTTAAATGATGGTCCTCAATTTGGAGCGGCAGTTAATACCTCTAACGTAAATATCTCCTTTAATACAGGATTCAATTATGATGCTTATGTACAGTATGATTCATATGGAGCTGTTATTCAAATAGAAAACACTCCTATATATTATGACGGCTATGGTCGCATTATACAAGCTGGAGAAATCTATATCAATTATCGTAATGGTTATGTAAATCGTGTTGGAAACTTAAATGTTTATTATAACAGACCAGGAATCATATTAAGAACATCTGGTTTTATCAATAACTTTAATAGAAACTACGTTTATCAACCATGGCATGGATACTACGGTATACCACTAGTTAATAACTGTATCGTATGGAATAATGCCTATAGATTGAACTACAATCCTTATAGATATGGATGGAGCTATCACCGTGTAAACTGGAATAGACCTAATTATTATAACGGTTGTTTTGCAAGAGCAAATGTAAGACGTAGTTTTTATAGACCTAACGATCCTGTAAACTACCGCAGCTTTGAAAGAGGTCGCAGAGCGTCTAATGGTCGTGCAGTTGCAACACGTGAAGCAAATAGAGATCGTCAAGCTATTACTGCAGGTCGTAGATCTGTTTCAAGAAGCAACAACAGAGTAGCTAATACAAACAACCGTAGATCTGAGTCAATCGCTTCCACTAATAGAAGAAGTTCAAATGGTGTTGCTTCACGTAATACTCAAAGAACTACAAATACAACTAGTAGAACTACTAGGTCTCCTAGAGTAGACTCTAATAATAGAACAACTAGAAGAAGTAATACTACTGCAACTAGCACTCGTAGAAACTCAAACAGTACACCAGCGGCTTCAAATCGCACAAGTACAAGAAGAACTACAACTGTAGCAACAAACTCTAGAACTTCTAGAACAGCTGCTCCAGCAGTAAGTAATTCAAGAACGAGTAGAAGATCAAGCGGTAACGTTTCTAGTTCTTCAAGAAACTCTAGAACAAGCAGTGCAAGTTCAAGAGGTACAAGCTCATCAAGCAGTAAAACAAGAGCTACAAGTCCTAGTAGAAAAAAATCTACAAGTACAAAACGTTCTACTTCAAAAAGAAGTTCAGGAAGAAGTTAAAAATAGTAATTTGAAATAGCCCTAAAAAGCCGATTCGTAAAAGAATCGGCTTTTTTATGGAAGGTATTTATTAAGCAATCCGTTTATTTCTTGAGAGAGTTTTAATTTTATAACAATCAACACATAAGCAACAGTAAGCACTAAACTTTTTAAAGCAATATTAAGCACTGGATGCCAGTTAAAATCCCAAAAGAAAAACACTGCAATAAACACAATTAGAAGTAACACTGAGTATGTTGTTTGAGAAGTCCAAGGATGTATTTTTAATTTAAGATATACATAATACGCTTTCGCAAAAGCGTACATCAAATAAGCCAAGCAAGTAGAAATAGCTGCTCCCATCAAACCATAAATAGGAATTAACCACATATTGAGTATAACAGCAACAATCGCAAGCAATAATCCTAGCCATAAAGTCACACGATACAAATCTGAGTTATATAAAATAGCATTATTACTACCTAAAAGACTTTCGGCATATTTGACAATAGCAATGAGTATAACTACTGGAATTCCTATGCGATATTCTGGACGCATGAGTTCATAAAACTCGTTCACATTACAAATAATAATAAGAACTAAAAATCCCGCAATAATACTTAAGTTCAAAGAACTACGTTTATAGAGGTTCTCTACTTCTACCATTTCTCTTCTATTAAAATGCCCTGCAGTTAATGGATGCATGATTTGAGCCATACCACGAGCAGGAACCGCGATAACGGTAGCTATAAAAACAGCAACATTATACCACGATATATTATCGATAATCAGGTAATCATTAATCATAAATTTATCAAGATCGAGTAATGCAGTTCCTACAGATCCTGCCACTATCATCAACAAAGAATAATTTATAAGATCTTTACCAGCCTTTATCTTACCTAGTTGCCATTGAGGTGCATAAGTCTTAAAAGCTATTAACATCATTATGAAAAGACGCAATGCATAAATAATCACTAGACTATATATAAATTGAATCTGTGTAATAAAATCTAACGCAACTAGCACCAGCATTACAGTTGCACCAGCACGATAAAAAACTTCTTTAAGAAAATTACCACTTATTGTTTTCATATGAACTTTAGTCCATGCATAGAAAATTTCAAAATAAGCCTGAAACACAGCTATTATCGCGATAGGCCATACAAAATCAATGGTAATTTGATTGCGACTTGCAATGAACAATCTAATAGGATCGTAGCATATAAATATTAAAAAAAATAAAGGAATTATTAATACTAATGGCCATAAAACCATTTGTGTCAAGAATATATCTCGATCTTTTTTATTATCATACCTTGAATAAAATTTAACAAGAGTATTATGTATACCAAATGACATTAAAGGAAATAGTAAAAAGGCAGTAGATAGCACATAACCCCATAAACCATAGTACTCATCATCAAGATAGGTAGTAGCCAGTAATAGCACATTGAGCGCACCCAGCACAAAACCACCAGCGGTAATAGCAAGATTCCAACCCGATTGCTTTATGACTATTCCCATGTGAATTCAATCGTTTTTACAAGAGTACCAGTTAGGTTCTCTCTTTTATAACTCGCTATACTATCGTTTAAATTCCCTTCATTATTACCATTTTTAAAAAGTTCATATTTTTTTAATATATGCTTTTTAAGCTCCTCTTTTTGTTGGTAATTAAAATAAGTGCCAGAATGGGTATGTTGAATTAAATTTTCAATATTAGCATCTTGTGGTCCTATGGCAATGATAGGTCTACCGCTAGCAAAATATTCAAATATTTTACCAGGAATAATAGCTTTAGTATCTTCACTATCAATCTCAATAAGAAGTAAACATTGCGAGTCAAACATTAATTCAACAGCCTGTTGATGAAATAAATAACCCAATTCTTTAAGGTTTATATCTAACCCATATTTGTTGATGGAATTGAGAACATCAATGCTCACGTTTCCAGCGAGTTGTAATTTTAAATCTGTTTTGAATACGGGATTTTCATAACATAAATCTGCAAGTGTCTCCCATAACAATTGTGGATTACGATCTGATAATAAAGTACCTACATGTGAAATCGTAAAAGCTCCACTAGGCTGTCTAGTTGTGCGAGCCATCTCGATATCAAAACCATTTGTAATTACTTGAATAGGAGTTTGTGATTTTGTAGCAAACTCTTTTCCTGTATGCGGACTGGTCACTATTATAAGATCTGAACTATCCAGAACTTCTTGTTCTAATCTCTCGTGCTTTTCTTGAGCACGAGCTCCTATTTTCAAATGTTTATGGTAACCTATAGTAGTCCATGGATCTCTAAAATCTGCTAACCACTTGAAACCAGTATATTTTTTCTTTAACTCTAGACCTACTAAATGTACAGAGTGCGGTGGACCAGTTGTTATGATCGTAGGATTTTCATGCTCCAGTAAATAAGGATGAATAGCTTTAAATACTCGAGACTTCCATCCTACTCGAGCATCGGGAACAAATAAATTTCCTCTCATCCATATCATTGCACGTTGCAGTGGACCAGGATTTTTAGGTACTATTCCTTTTTGAAGATTTTTAGTTCGCTTTTGCGAAAAAGAATTTGCCCAGCGA
Organism: Nonlabens sp.; assembly: GCA_023301395.1. Taxonomy (GTDB): domain Bacteria; phylum Bacteroidota; class Bacteroidia; order Flavobacteriales; family Flavobacteriaceae; genus Nonlabens. The sequence goes on along the minus strand of JALZUY010000313.1, from coordinate 689 downwards.
CTAGGTTCATTAATAGGAACCTTAATGACCTTAACATCTTCAGGGATTTCTTCTATTAGTGACTCATCAACTACTGGATAGTCAGCATTATCGGGTATGACAACTGTGACATCGTAACCGTATTTAGGTAAATAGGTTGCAAATTTCAACCATCTTTGTACTCCAGGTCCACCAGCCGGCGGCCAGTAGTAAGCAATAATAAGAACTGGTTTTTTCATTTAAGATTTTTTCTTAAATGTGTATAATGTACCGCCTAATATTATTAAGAATAAAAGAATATTACTTCCTAGCATAATAGAACTACCTGTTTTTACTACTTGTGGTTCAAAACTCATTACAATTTCATGAGAACCTGCAGGAACTTTAATTCCTCGTAAACTATAATTTACTCTTGCAATAGGCGTTTCTTGCCCATCAACAGTTGCAATCCATCCATGTGGATAGTACATCTCACTGAAAACAGCAAGCGCTTCTTGCGAGTTGGAACTTCTATAAACAAGTTTTTGAGTGTCATAATCAACCAGTTGAATACTAGCGGTGGAATCTGTATGAGTTTTAGTGAGATTGAGTAATTCCATTTGACTTTTTTGAATCACAGCAACGGCATCACCATTAAGTCTAGTCAATCCTTGAATTTCTTCATTATCGTTCTCTACTATTTCAAATTCATTTACAAACCAGGCATTACC
>JALZUY010000312.1 GCA_023301395.1 Nonlabens sp. | reverse complement strand
TTTAAATCCTTGAACTTAAAGTGCTGAAATGGTATCTTTGCCATCTTCAAAAAATGAGTCAAAAATATGTTTGATAATTTAACTGACAAACTCGATAAGGCAATGCACGTCCTAAAAGGACATGGAAGCATTACCGAGGTAAACGTTGCAGATACTCTTAAAGAAATACGTCGTGCCCTAGTGGATGCAGATGTAAACTATAAAATTGCTAAAGATTTTACAGCTCGTGCTAAGGAAAAAGCACTAGGTCAAGGCGTATTAACTACACTTAAACCTGGTCAACTCCTTACTAAGATAGTAAAAGATGAGCTTACTGAGTTAATGGGTGGCGATGTAACTGGATTAAACTTAACTGGTAATCCTACAGTGATATTAATGTCTGGACTACAAGGTTCTGGTAAAACGACATTCTCTGGTAAGCTTGCTAACTTTTTAAAAACTAAAAAGTCTAAAAAACCTCTTCTTGTTGCTTGTGATATTTATCGCCCTGCGGCAATAGATCAATTACACGTTCTAGGAGATGCAATAGGTGTTGAAGTATTCTCTAATCGAGATGAAAAAGATCCTGTGAAAATATCTGAAGCGGCAATTTCTCATGCAAAGCAAAATGGTTTCAATGTAGTGATTATTGATACCGCTGGTCGTCTTGCCGTTGATGAGCAAATGATGACCGAGATTGCAAATGTGCATGCAGCTGTAAAACCGCAAGAAACTTTATTTGTTGTGGATTCCATGACAGGTCAAGATGCAGTTAATACTGCCAAGGCTTTTAATGACAGATTGAACTTTGACGGTGTTATCCTTACAAAGCTAGACGGTGATACTCGTGGTGGTGCTGCTTTATCTATTAAAACAGTAGTGAATAAGCCTATTAAATTTATAGGTACTGGTGAGAAAATGGAGGCGATTGATGTGTTCTATCCAGAACGTATGGCAGATCGTATCCTAGGAATGGGAGATGTTGTTTCTCTAGTTGAACGTGCTCAAGAGCAGTTTGATGAAGAAGCAGCTCGCAAATTGAGTAAGAAAATTGCAAAGAACCAATTTGGTTTTGACGATTTCCTTTCTCAAATCCAGCAAATTAAGAAAATGGGTAATATGAAGGATCTTATGGGAATGATCCCAGGAGCCGGCAAAATGCTTAAAGATGTAGATATAGATGATGATGCTTTTAAAGGGATTGAAGCAATTATTCATTCAATGACTGTTGAAGAAAGAACACAACCACAAGTAATTAACGGTTCTCGTAAAAAGAGAATCGCAAAAGGTAGTGGTACAACAGTTACTGAGGTAAATCAGCTTTTAAAGCAATTTGATCAAATGAGTAAGATGATGAAAATGATGCAAGGTGGAAAAGGAAAAGCGATGATGAATGCGCTTGGAAAAATGCGCTAATCAATAATTTACCCTAATGATATTTAAATCCTAAGTTATCACTTAGGATTTTTTTTATAGCTTATTCTTATTAATCGCAATCGGTATCGTTAACAACTAGATAATAAATGAGGCTATTTAAGTTTCTTTATTTGAAGCATATTATTGAATTTTACAACACAACTAGAACTAAGCACAACTATGATTATTCTCGACGGAAAAAAGACCAGTAATGACATTAAGAACGAAATCACTGAGGTCGTTCAAGAAATGAAAACCAGAGGTGAAAAAGTACCTCATCTTGCTGCAGTAATAGTAGGTAATGATGGTGCAAGTTTGACTTATGTAGGCTCAAAAGTTCGTGCTTGTGAACGAGTAGGTTTTGAAAGCACTATGGTGCGCATGCCTAACACGACAAGTGAGACAGAATTACTAAGAGAAATAAAAAAACTTAACGATAATCCAGAGATTGATGGATTTATAGTGCAGCTGCCTTTACCTAAACAAATTGATACTCAAAAAGTATTGATGGCTGTTGATCCTGATAAGGATGTAGACGGCTTCCATCCTACTAATTTTGGAAGAATGGCACTAGACATGAGTACTTTTATTCCTGCGACACCATTTGGCATTTTAGAACTCATGGATCGTTATAATGTTGACACTCAAGGGAAACATACTGTTGTCATAGGCCGTTCACATATTGTAGGTCGCCCTATGAGTATATTGATGGGAAGAAAAGGATTTCCTGGAAACTCAACGGTAACACTTACGCATAGCCATACAAAGAACATCACACAAATCACATCTCAGGCAGATATCATTATAACCGCATTAGGAGTTCCTGGTTTCTTAAAAGCCGAAATGGTTAAAGATGACGTTGTAGTTATAGATGTAGGAATCACTCGTGTACCAGACGAATCTCGTGAACGTGGTTATTATATCACTGGTGACGTTGATTTTGAAAATGTTTCTAAGAAAGCGAGCCACATTACTCCAGTTCCTGGTGGTGTAGGTCCTATGACAATTGCTATGTTACTTAAAAATACGTTACTCGCAAGAGAAAGACATCTTGCCGCAAACAGATAATCGTTAATTATTGTAGCTTGCAATGAATAAAGTGATTTTTGGAATGGTAATTGAAAAAGGAGATTCCGAACATATATATTTGATAAAATTATACTCATGAAAAAATTAGTACTTATAGTAGCTATTACTGTTTTAGGATCTGCCTTTACAACTGCACAGTCAAATGATTCTTACCAATCCTTAATGATGAAATATTTTGAGGTAAGCGGTATAGACATTGAATATAACGCAGCATATGAAGGTATGATGACCATGTTTAAAGATGCTTATCAAACTCAAGATATTCCCGCTACAGTATGGGAGAAATATGACTCTAATAAAGGAGCCTCAGTTGCTAAACTTAAAGGAATACTTGCAAGTGAATATCGCAGTATTTTTGATGATAAAGAAGATTTACGCAACTTGATCAATTTTTACACATCAAGTGCTGGAATACAACTCAAATCTAATCCCAATGCTATGAGTGAAGATGATAAAAAACAATATGAAGCTTTTAGAGTCTCAAATACGGGAACAAAATTATTTGGCCGCATGGACAGTATTAATGCTGCAAAAGAAAACGCAAGTGTTTACTGGTCTCGCGAGCTTTTCTGTCAGGTAACTGGAGAATTAAAGCAAATGGGATACACTAGTTCAATGCCACTAGGTAGATGTAATTAATGGAAGATTTTTTAAAATCTCTTCCTCAACTTGCTGCTCAAAAGAAAAAGGAGAATCAAGCATATTTTAAGAAACTTAAGAAAAAAGCACCTAAAGATTTAGATGGCCGCATGCAAGCATTGCATGAGGAAACATTTGAAGAAGTAGATTGTCTCACTTGTGCAAATTGTTGTAAAACTACAGGTCCTTTATTCACTCATAAAGATATTGATAGAATTGCAAAGCACTTTAAAATGAAACCTAGTGACTTCATTGATCAGTTCTTGAAAATAGATGAAGATAAAGATTATGTACTGCAACAAGTACCATGTCATTTTCTAGGAACAGACAATTATTGCTCCATTTATGAGGTGAGACCCAAAGCTTGTAGAGAATACCCACATACGGACCGGCGCAAGTTCCAGCAATTAGGAAACTTAACGGTAAAGAATACCGCCATATGTCCAGCAGCTTATAAAATTGTAGAAAAAATGAAAGCCTTAATTCCTATGAATTAAGGCTTTCATCATTTATAAGCTAATTCTACATCAAAGCTTTAAGAGCTTTTAACATCTATATGCCAATCATAGTTAAATATCAAGCATGTTTCAAGCATCCTAAATATATTTGAATTATGAAAGTATTATATTCCATTTTAACAATGAGTTTAGTAGTCGCTTGTAGCACACCTAAACCTCAAAAAGCAACAGTCATTGATCTAGCAGACATGGCCGTATTAATGGAATCTCAACCTGAGAAACTACAAGTGATTAATTTTTGGGCTACATGGTGTAAACCGTGCGTTGATGAGTTACCTGCCTTTGAAAAATTACAAAAAGAATATGATGATGAGATTGAAGTGATTTTAATAACACTAGACGACGTAGAGAATATTGACAGTCAGGTCAATCCGTTTTTAGAAAAAAACAATATTCAATCTACTGTCCAGCTTTTAAACCATCCATATGCAGCAGAGTATATACCTATGGTAGATGCGCACTGGGATGGAGCAATACCAGTTACTTTATTAAAATATAATGATAAGCACAAATTCTTTAACAAAGAATTCAATTATACAGAACTTGAAAGGGAAGTATCAGATTTTTTAAACGATTAGATTATGAAAACACTTAAGATATTAACGGTAGTAGCAATAATTGCGCTCATAGCGATTTTAGCTAGTGGAGCACTCAACATAGGCTCTACAGGAATGAAACTAGAAGATATAGAAAGTGCTTCAAACGCACCTAAATCTCTTGAAAGAGCTCCAATTAAAACAGGTTATGAAATAGGAGATATCGCAACAGATTTCTCTTTGAAGAACATCAATGATAAAATGGTCTCATTGAAAGATTATAAAGCAGCTCAAGGTTTTATAGTTATTTTCACTTGCAACCATTGCCCATATTCTGTAGCTTATGAAGATCGCATTATATCTATTGATAAGAAGTTTAAAGAAAAAGGATATCCTGTAATAGCTATTAACCCAAATAATCCAACGGCTTATCCTGAAGATAGTTTTGACAATATGAAGGTAAGAGCTAAGGAAAAAGGTTTTACATTCCCTTACTTATTTGATGCTGGTCAAAAAATATTCCCGCAATATGGTGCTACAAAGACACCTCATGTTTTTTTACTTCAAAAAGAAGATGGAAACAACGTAGTTAAATATATAGGAGCGATAGATGACAATCACAAAGATGCAAAAGCTATTAAAAATGACTATTTAAGTAACGCTGTAAATCAACTCTTAAATAATGAAGAAGTAAATCCTACTAAAACCGTAGCGATAGGCTGTTCTATTAAGAGTTAATCTACATAAATTTTATTGATAGTAAACCCATGTTAATGCATGGGTTTTCTTATTTAGAAACCTTTCAAAATCGTATTTTTGTAAAAAGAATAGCTCGCTAAATATGATTTTAGAACAACATTACACTAAATGTCTTGCTCAAGGTGCTTATTACATCGCATCGGCTGGTGAGGCTGTTATTATAGATCCCTTAAGAGAAGTACAACAATATATAGATCGCGCCGCTCAGGATAATGCGACTATTAAATATGTATTCCTTACTCACTTCCATGCAGATTTTGTTTCAGGCCACGTAGATCTGGCAGATAAAACTGGAGCTACTATCATTTTGGGCCCAAATGCTGAGACGAGTTACGCTTTCGCGAAAGCGGAACATAAACAAACATTTAAGGTAGGAGAACTTACTTTCACCTTACTGCACACTCCAGGACATACTATGGAATCTTCTTGTTATCTTTTAAAGGATGAGGAAGGAAAAGAGAAAGCAATTTTCACTGGTGACACATTATTTATAGGTGATGTAGGACGTCCAGATCTTGCTGCAAAGTCTGAGTTGAGTACTGAAGACTTAGCCGGACATCTTTATGAATCACTGCACAGTGAAATCATGCCATTGCCAGATGATATCATAGTATATCCAGCACATGGCGCAGGAAGTGCTTGTGGTAAAAGCATGAGTAAAGAAACGTTTGACACTTTAGGCAATCAAAAGAAAACAAATTATGCTCTTGCTACAGATTTAAGTAAGGTTAATTTTATTAAAGAATTGACAACCGGAATTGCGCCACCACCAGCATACTTTCCTAAGAATGTATGGATGAACAAAGGTGTGAATTCAAGTATAGATGAAATCATATCTCGTGGTAATACTGCAATGAATGCTAATTCATTTAAAGCGCTTGTTGACGATGGTGAATATCTGGTTCTCGATGTACGTTCTCCGCAAGAATATACAGCAGCTAGTATCCCAGAATCATGGTTTATAGGTCTGGACGGGCAGTTTGCTCCATGGGTAGGTGCATTAATAGAAGATATAGATCAAAAAATCATTTTTATCGCTCCTGCTGGTCGCGAGGAAGAAACCGTAACCAGACTAGCTCGTGTAGGTTATGATAATACACTTGGATATTTAAAAGGTGGAATTACAGCATGGAAAAAAGCTGGGTTTTCAACGCAACAAGTTGAGAATGTAAGCGCTCAAAAGTTTATAGATGGTTTATCTACAGGAACTGTAAAGAACCCAATAGACGCTCGCAAACCAGGAGAATATAACTCTGCTCATGTGGATAACGTACCTCTTCATACTCTGGACAATATTCATAATGAATTAACCGATTTAGATAATGAAACTACATATCACGTTTATTGTGGTGGTGGATACAGATCTGTCATATTTGCTAGTATTGCTGCCGCAAATGGCATCAATAATGTAGTGAATGTAGAAGGCGGTTTTGGCGCTATAAAAAAGACTAATTTAGGAACTCAACAAATTGTTGAAACATCAAGCTGTTCAATTTAATATGAAAGATATAACAAGACAAGAATGGAAAGAACTTACCGCAACAGACGATAATGCGGTAATTATAGATGTGCGCACTGCAGACGAAGTTGCAGAAGGCATGATTCCAAACGCATTACACCACGATATTTTCCAACCTCAAGAACTCATGGCAGCTCTTCAAAAAATGGATAAATCTAAAAGCTTTTACATGTACTGCCGCAGTGGTGGTCGTAGTGGACAGGCTTGCCAGATCATGGATCAAATGGGTTTTGAAACTACTTACAATCTATTAGGTGGTTTTAGTGAATGGGATGGCGATAGAGTTTAACACAAACGTCATGAAAAAAATATTTTTAATTTTGAGTTTAATTTTCACCTTAACTTTAACTCAAAGCTGTTTTGAATCTGGTGCAGGCATTATAGAAATTGTTAGTCCAGAAGAAGCAGAATCGATTATAGAGTCTCAGGCTGCTCAACTCGTCGATGTACGCAGCAAGGAACAATTTGCAGCAGGTCATCTTGCAGGCGCGATTAACATACCTGTTGATAGTGATAACCTAGATGAAGTTATAGCTGCACTTGATCATAAAGAACCTGTTCTAGTATATTGTAATGGTGGCAGACAAAGTGCTCAATGTGCAAAAATCCTGGAAGACAATGGATTTGTGAAAATATTTGACCTAGATGGTGGTTTAAGCAAATGGACTGCGAGCGGTCGCGAAATAGTACTTCAAACTAAAGAATAAAACATGCAATTATCTGATATCCCACAAATCAAGCATGTAGATGCTGATAACTTCTTTTTACTTGCTGGTCCTTGTGCCATTGAAGGAGAAGATATGGCGCTGCGTATTGCTGAGAAAGTGGTTAAAATAACTGATGAGCTTAAAATACCTTATGTATTTAAAGGAAGTTTTAAAAAGGCAAATCGCAGTCGCATAGACAGTTTTACTGGAATAGGTGATGAAAAGGCATTAAAAATATTGCGTAAAGTGTCTGAAACTTTTGGCGTTCCTACCGTTACAGATATTCACGAAGTTAGTGATGCTGCAAAAGCCGCTGAATATGTAGATATTTTACAAATTCCTGCTTTTCTTGTTAGGCAAACAGATCTAGTAGTGGCCGCAGCTCAAACGGGCAAAGTGGTTAACCTTAAAAAAGGTCAATTCATGTCTCCTGAGGCTATGCAACATGCAGTGCAAAAAGTAAAAGATTCTGGCAGCGATAAAGCCTGGATCACAGATCGTGGAACCATGTTTGGTTATCAAGATATGATTGTCGATTTTAGAGGAATTCCTACCATGAGAGAATTTGCTCCTACAGTACTAGATGTAACTCATAGTTTACAACAACCTAATCAATCTAGTGGAGTTACCGGTGGAAGACCTGATATGATTGAAACTATAGCTCGCGCTGGAATCGTAAACCACGTAGATGGTTTATTTATAGAAACACATTTTGATCCTGCAAATGCAAAAAGTGATGGAGCAAATATGCTCGATTTACAATATTTAGAAGGATTACTTACAAGATTAGTTGCGATTAGAAAGACAGTACAGTCTTTTTAAATAAGCATTAACTTTAATTATCAAGTCTGCAAATTTAATTTTGCAGACTTTTTTTTATAATAATCTATTAAATTAAGGAATTAAAAGTTCATTAAAGTCTTTTTGAGAGCCTTGAAACACATTACCATCTACAAGTGTTTTAATACCACTCACAGGAAAACGGTCGCTGTATTGCCAGAACTCCCAAGATACTCGAGGCTCATCTATTCTATTATAGTTTGCAATCCACACACGAGGATAATCTTCAAAAAAGGAATCGGGTTTTAAGACATCTTTGTAGAAAGACTCACCACTATAGATGATAGGTTTCACTCCATAATGGGCCTCTATGATCTTTATCCAGTTTTTAAGCCCTTTCCTTAAAGAGGCTTTGTCCTGTACGTTTGACGTATCTTCTATATCAAGAACTGGTGGTAAATCTCCTTTTTTAAGTGTCACATTTTTAGTAAAAACGGCAGCTTGTTTTGCACTATTAACATCACTCCAGTAATAATGATAAGCACCTTTTTTAATTTTTGATGACCCAGCGCCTTTCCAATTTTCTTTAAAACGCTTATCGTTATCTGTTCCTACGGCAGCTCTTATAAATACAAAATCAATTTGCTTAGTACTATCAGGATGTTTCACTTCATCCCAATCGATTTTTCCTTGATGATGGGAAATATCAATACCGTGGATTTCATATTTCTGGATGCGGTCACTTTTATAAGCTATAGTTGGCTCATACCTATTTTGATTTTGATACCATCTATACAAAGGATACCTGTTAACATAAAGAACTCCTATTATCACTATAATGAGAATAATACTGGCAAGCCACTTTTTTAATTTCATTATTTCCTTTTATGATTAAGGCGTATTTCTTTGAGCTCTTTTAAAGTTTCAATCACCATTGTATCATCAATATCTTCTATAGTCTCAAACCGTAACGAGCGTAACATTTTGCGCCCTTCTCCAGCAATTAAAACGCCATGTTTATTACTTAGCTCATTACCATAAGTCATTCCTAGATCCACAAACTTCTTCCTGAAATTAAAAAAACAAAACATCGTTTTATCATCCAGGTAATAGAAAGGCATGCGCCATTTATATTTTAATTGTGCCTCAGGAATCGCTATTTCTACTAGCACTTGCAAGTGTAACATGATACTGCGATACGGCTCAGGCGTGCGATCAATATATTCTAGTGCGGGATTCATAGTAGTAAAGTTATTCTTTTTATGCTTTTGCACCACAACAAGTGCGGCATAAACTTATCTTTTTAGTTGCGCTTTCGCAAAAGCGTAACTAAAAAGAGAAAGCGTGAACAACACTTATTCTTTACTTTTTAAAAATTCTTGGGAAATATAGTAGAAGTATCAATAAAATAGTTTTACTTTGTATTTCAAAGTACTTTAATTATGGATAAAGATAAAGTTCTAGACGATATAAAAGAGATCAGATCCATTATGGATAAATCTACACGATTCATATCCTTATCGGGTTTGAGTGGTGTACTAGCGGGAATTTATGCACTTGTAGGTAGTGTTGTAGGTTATTTTGTTATTGATAAGGCTCGAAAGAACGGCTATACAGAATCGCTCGATAGTTTACTGAGTACTCCATGGGAACGTAATCCATCATTAAAAATATTTGTAATAGCTGCCGTTATTCTTGCACTTGCGATTATTACAGCATTCTTCCTTACCAAGATTAAAGCTGCTAAGTACAAGCAAAAAATATGGAATAAACAATCCATACGATTGGTAGTGAACTTTCTTGTACCATTATCTATAGGAGGCTTTTTCACACTTGCATTATTACAATATCGTTTACTAGGTTTAGTAGCTCCTGCAATGTTAGTTTTTTACGGATTAGCGTGCATCCATGCTTCAAAATACACTTTAGGAACCGTAAAATATCTTGGTTTGAGCTGTGCTATTTTAGGATTAATAAACACTCAATTTATAGGTTACGGATTGTATTTTTGGGCAGCTGGTTTTGGGATATGTCACATCGTTTATGGTGCCGTGATGTATTATAAGTATGATTGATAGGTTAATAATAAAAAAAGTGAAATCGACTCATGAGTCTCATTAATAAATTAAATAAAGCATTTGATCACCGCATTAGGCTAGGCATTATGTCTGTCCTGGTAGTGAACGATCATGCCGATTTTAAAGAGCTCAAAGAATTACTCGATGTGACTGATGGCAACCTAGCAAGTCATGCCAAAGCACTTGAAAAAGAGGAATACATAAGAGTTGTGAAAAGTTTTATAGGCCGCAAACCTAATACCAAATACATCGCGACAGATATAGGCAAACTAGAATTTAAAAAACACATTGCTGCTTTAGAAAAACTATTGAGAGGCGAATAAGTTTTAAAGAAACTAGAAAAACAAATGTCCGTTTAAATAAAACTGGAAACGGACTTAATAACAATTTTAAAAATGAACTTCACTACTTCTACTCCATTATCAAAACACACAGAATTATGAAGACTATTTTTTTGTCTTTTTACTTTGAAATACAAAGTACTTTAAAATACCAAAGAGAACTATTTGTGGGCTTTGGCTTTAATGTATCCAGTATCTTATATATATTCTTCAAGAAAGGACAAGTATGGCAAATTTACACACGCCAGCTATTATCTTATCCTTCTAATAGTCTAGGATATCATTTAGGTTGCTTCTTATTGCAACACAAATTTGAACCACAGCCACGTTGTGAGGATCATGATATATTTCATGTACTTACTGGGTTTAAAGTAGATACTGCTCAGGAAATAGCAATGCAATACTGGTTATGGGGCAATGGAAAACGCAGTCCTTTTGTCGCACTTGCTATGCTGGTAGGGATGGTTTTATACATCGATCAATATGATGTTTTTAAAGCAGCACTTCATAATGGTAAAAGCGCTTTTCCTATTCACAACTTAGATTTCAAACAACATTTATCATCACCTATATCAAATTTTAAACCCAATCATAATAACATAATATCATGAAAAAGACCATCGTCATTATTTTAGGAAGCATCACCTTTGCCACACTATTTTACAGTCACTCCTTAGGACTCAATACCGCTCTGTATTCATTATTTTTAATTATTGCACTTGTGATAATGAATACGCAATCTTTGCTTAAACCTTCTATTATTGCTAGTTCTATAGGAATGATAGCTTCTTCTATTGCGATTATAATGCATGGATCTGGAATGGCTGTCCTATGTTATTTCTTATCGGTTTTCTTATTTATAGGAATGGTCGCTAGTTCTCAAGCCAGTATTTATGTAGGATGGCTCAATGGATTGTACAATATGTTTTTTGGGATGTTCCACGATTTTATCTTTAATATCAAAAAAATAAAAGAAGAGAAAGAGCCAAAATATGCGGTAGCTCAAATCGTAAAAATTACCGTTATTCCTCTTTTACTTATTGTGTTATTCTCTTCTTTATACAGCATGGCAAATCCAGTTTTCTCCAATTGGTTAGCACATATTGACTTAAGTTTCATAGATGGTTTTTGGTTCTTTACTGCGATTTTAGGTGCATTTATCATGGCAAATATTGCAACTCCTCAAGCACTAAATCCACTTACTGAAGATGATATCAAAACAGATAATTTTCTGAACCCTAAAACACTTAATGAAGACCAACAATTAAAAAGTAAAAACGAATTACAGTTAGGAACCTTTTCTATTGCTGCTCTTAATATATTATTAGTTGTTGTTTTAATATCTGAATTGATGTTCATTAGTAACATTAAAGAATTTGCCGCCTCAGAATTGAGTGATGCGGTACACTCAGGTGTTTATGCAAGTATGGTGAGCATTATTCTAGCAGTAGTGATTATCGCCATTTTTTTCCGCGGAAGCTTAAATTTCATCAAAGAAAACGGAACTCTTAAAATACTTACCTATGTATGGATCGGTCTCAATGCACTTTTAATAGGTAGCATATTTGTGAAGACATCGCTGTACATCTCGCAATATGGTTTATCCATGAAACGTATAGGTGTGGTGGTGTATCTCGCACTGTGTTTGATAGGTCTAGTAACTGCTTATTTCAAGGTGCAACATCGTCTCAATTTTGTATACCTGTGGCGTCGTAATTTGGCTATCAGTTTTGTGATTGTTTGCATATTCTCTTTAGTGAATTGGTCTGCTATTGTGACCGATTACAACCTCAACAATGATTTTGTAGACAACAAACAACTAGAACGTTTACTGCCTCAAAACGCGTTGATCCTTAAAGAATATGGATATTATAATGACGCTCAAGAGCTCAATAACAAGTTGGGTTACAGTTCTGCTCGCTATTGGGAAAACCACTTTATTGATCGCGACTGGCAAGATTTTAATTACATCGCTTATAAAATTAAAGAATCTAACGAACAGAAAAAAAATGATTAAAATTGTTAATAGAATAGCCCAATTTGATAGTACTAATTTGTTTGGTATTAAAACGGCGTTTGCCACTTTCATGGCTATACTTTTAATAATGATAGGCTATATCACCACACAAGCTGATTTCTTTACAATCATAGGAATTGTGGCAATATTTATTCTCGTAATTCTTAATTCAATTGTGATTTGTAGTGTTTTTATTAATTTCTTAATAAGGTTCAATCGCCTTATTGAGAGCTTATTTACACTATATCTCATCTTATTAAACATTCCTTTTTTCATAGGATTCGTTTTGTTAAACAATCACTTAACCGGTAAACATATATTATGATGTACTTACAAAGTTTAAAACCCGTCAATAGCTTTGCACATTGGAACACACTCGTTTCTTTCTCAATAGGAACCGTGCTTTTACTCATTTATTTACTCTTTAAAGAAAGCTCGCTTATTGAAATAGGAATTGCTTATTTGATAGTTGCAGTTGTATGGAATTGTTTGATATTTATTCTTATAATTATTGCTGCAATAGGTCAGAAAACGGCATTGAAAGAAACGATTGTTACCATAGGAGTGCTAGTTCTTAATATTCCTATTGCCTTTGGATATTTTTTAATCGTTGTAGAACTAACCTAATGATAATCATACTTTTAAATCGATATAAAGAAATTAGTAATTTATTTATGCTCTGCATATTAAGTATCTCGTTTCTTTCTGTACGCATGAAAATTACACATGATTTCTACATGCTTTTCTTAGTTTGGAATTTATTCTTGGCACTACTGCCCTACTTCATTAGTTTGTGGTTTACAAGTGCTATCATTCCTAATCTAAGTCGTCAAAAAGCAAAATGGATTCTAACACCTATATTTATTTTATGGTTGTTGATTCTTCCTAACTCACCATATATCATTACGGATTTAATTCATATAAGAAACGCCAGTGGCAGCTGGTTAATTTATGACAGCATTCTTATCTCTTGTTTTGCCATAACTGGCTGCTGGGCTGGATTTAAAAGTATGCAACAGATGACTCAAGGACTAGTTACTTTAAACCTACTCAAAAAGAACTATATAGTTAAAACAATAGAAAACGGGTTGCTATTCTTATGTTCCCTAGGTATTTACCTAGGACGCACTTTGAGATGGAACAGTTGGGACATCATTCAACATCCTGACCAATTGATCATAGATACTTTTGCTATTTTCATTCATCCATTATCTCACCAGACCGCATGGCTTCAAATCTTGCCTATGAGTATATTTTTAATGGTGTTTTACAGATTATTTATCAATTATGAAACGAAGTCCTAGAACCTATTACATCATCGCCGCAATTCTATTATTCCTCATAGAAGTATGTATCGCCTTATTTATAAATGACTCATTTGTAAGACCATTTTTAGGTGATGTTCTTGTGGTAGGATTACTCTATTGTTTTTTCATGGCTATAACACCTTACAGAGTTATAACAGTTGCTGTTTTCACTCTAACATTCAGCTATATGGTAGAGATTGCTCAGTATCTTCAAATCATAGATATTCTCAGTTTAAGAGAATATAGCTGGGCAAGAATTATCATAGGCACCAGTTTTTCCTGGTGGGATATGGTTTGTTACACTGTAGGTTTTGGAATAATTTTATTAATTGAAAAGTATAAAAGTAATTTTTGAAATCTTAATTATTCTACACCATCTACAAAATCTTGTAAATACGAGAATCTTTCAGTCAGTTTCCCTTTGCTAGTAGTCATTTGTGCTCTTTCTAAAATTCCATCTTTGTCATCATTAAAGAACGAAGGAATAACATATTTTTCAAACATTTCTCCAAAACCTTCACTAGCGTCCTTAGGTAATTCACATGGCAAATTATCTACTGCCATCACTGTTATAGAACCTGGAGCCTTGAAAGGAACTTCTTTTTCATTTTGAGCGTTATAAGAATAAATAGGATCTGCAATAGTGCTAGGCCTAATGGTACAGGCTATAGGTCCATCGATATCACAACTCACATCGGCTACAAGATTGATATTAAAATCTTGTGATTTCATATCTTCTCTAGTAAAAAAGTAGGGTGCGCCATTGCCATAAAAATGACCTGTAATAAGCATGTCTGTAACTTTGGCATATTTCATAAAATCACTCTTGAGCAATTCGGGATTATTATAACATTCTGTTCTTGTAGGTTTATATCCATCCTTGCGTGTGTAATAATCAACTACGTCTAGTTGTGTATAGACGATTTGCACGTTTTTAAACTGCCCTAGTTGTAAATATTCTTTGGGCTTGAGAGAGCGAATACGTAACTCTTCAAGTATTTCTATGATTCCTCCAGCAACTTTACCAGTACCCGTTATAGCTATATTAATAGGTGGTAAATCGCATTTAATACGTTTTAACTCTGCTTTAAGTGCATCATAGTCTGGTAAACTTTCTACTTTAGGCAACTCAAACAGTTCATCACGCAGTCCTAGCGCACGGAAACCATTATAAGCTCCTACTATTCCCGCATATCTACCAAAACCGATCAATCGAGCTCCATTTTCCTTCACAATAGTCTCGTGATCAAAAAGTTCGATGTTTTTAGATAAAATAGTTCTCAATAGATCTCTATTATAGGGTTGTTTTTTAATCGTGTGTGAGAAGAAAAAATACTTCTTGTGAGCTATCAAAGATTCTTTAGGCACTTCCTTAACGCCTATCATCACGTCTGCATCGCTTACATCATCACTTACTAAAATACCACTGGCTGCATATTGTGCGTCATTGAAAATCCTTATAGGAGAGGACTCTACTGTGAATTCCGCTTTCGCGAAAGCGTGATTCAAACGACCTAACTGCTCTGGAGTAAACACCACTCTCCTATCTGGCGGATTCTTTCTTTCTCTAATAATGGCAAATTTCATAGCAATTCTTTAGACTAGCAAGATAACAAAATAGGTCAAAATCTAGAGCTAGGGAATTATAATACATGAGTAGGGAATTATACCCCAATTATGGACCTCTTATTCATCGCATATTTGCATTGTATTTAAACATAACCGCCTAAATAAAAGGCATAAAAACAAAAACATGAAAAAAGTAATCGCATTTTTAACTATCGTATTAGCATTCACTATGACTTCTCAAGCTCAACACAGCATGAAAAAAGATAATATGATGGACGCACCTGTTAAGACTATCGCACTAGAACAAGTAAAAGGTGAATTTGTACAAAAAGAAATTAAAGTAAACCCTGGAACTTATGTGTTTACAGTTTCAAACAATGCAGTAGGACATAATGTAGGTTTTGTACTAGTTCCAGCTGGCAAAGACATCTCTAATCCAGAGAATCATATCAAGACAGCTTATGTAACTGAGCAAGTAGCTACCGGACAAACACAGTCTTCTCAAAAGACCACTCTTACTGCTGGTAAATATTATTATTTTTGCCCGTTAAACCCAACGGCTACAGATAATTTACTTATAGTTGAATAAAGTTTTCTTACTCGTTAAAAAAAGTCCCAACTCTAGTAGTTGGGACTTTTTTTTGTGAATTTTCACCACATTAATATCATCCTATATAATTTACCAGGTTTATAATTCTCTTCTTTAGAATTTAGACAGTGCGTCAAAATTAACATCTCTAAGTATTACAGAACGACAAAAAGCAATTTTAATAGATCAATGGTTTATAGCTTAAAATGTTACCCTTTTCCGTTTTTAAATAAATACTTGTATCATATATACAGCTAACCTTTGATACTGATTTAACAATTTATTTATCCTA
>JALZUY010000311.1 GCA_023301395.1 Nonlabens sp. | reverse complement strand
GCAATAATAGTCCCTAATCCTATGAACCAGAAAACACCTGTAATCATATCTATCAAATCAAAATAAGGTTTAGCTTGTTCTAGCGTATCTCTTACTCTTATAGCTCTTCTATCATTAGGCGCAACTGTAAATCGAGTTTTAAGGTCTTGTTCTATGGATTTAGTCATCTCAGCACTTAAGAGTGCAGTCTCACTAAAATTCTCACCCATATTAACCGTGTAGGCAATGCTATTAATATTTTCTCCTTGATTAAAAACTTTTTGAGCAGTAGTCATGGGAATGAACAATCTAGACTCTTCTCTCGTGCCGCCAGGATCTGTGTACACACCTATTACCGTAAAGTTGATGTTATTATTTACAAGAATGGTTTTACCTATAGGGCTTGAATGAGGAAACAAATCTTGTTTCATTTGATATCCTAGCACGCCTACTTTACGTGACTCTTCAATATCGGACTCACTTACAAACCTTCCTTCAGTTAATGTTGCGTTTTCTATTAACTGTTGGTCTGCAAACGCACCTTCAATACGGTAACTACCTTCTTTATTTTTATAATTAATCTGTCCGCCCCATGTGCGGTACAAACTTGTTTTATATTCTATTTGATCTTCATATTTACGATTCAAATTTTCATAATCTCCATTTGTGAGTTGTAGTCTACGACCTGGATTTAAACCCTTGTATTCTTTAGAAGTTCTTCCAGCACTTATTTGAATACGGTTAGTAGCATCGCTTGAAAACTGTGCTCTTACACCATTTGCAATACCAGATGAAATACCTAAAAGAATCACTAGAATAAAAATACCCGAGGCCACAGAAAGACTCGTCAAAAACGTACGTAATTTATTTTTACGTATCGTATCAAAGATTTCTTGCCAGCGCTCTACATTAAACATGTAAACTTGCTTTTACTTGATTCACTAGTGTATCACTTATTATTCTACCATCTTTAAGATTCACCACACGTTTAGTCATCTCTGCAATATCAGGTTCATGAGTAACAATTAATATGGTTCTTCCCTCCTCATTAATACCTTGAATAAGGTCCATCACCTCATAAGAGGTTTTAGTATCTAGTGCTCCAGTAGGTTCATCGGCTAGAAGGACTTTAGGATTACTGGCTAGTGCACGAGCAATAGCAACACGTTGTTTTTGTCCACCAGAGAGTTGATTAGGTAAATGGTCTGCCCAGTCAGCAAGGCCTACTTTTTCTAAGTAGTGCATGGCTTTCTCATCGCGTTCACGGCGATTTACTTTTTGATAATACAATGGCAGTGCCACGTTATCAATAGCGTTTTTATAATTGATTAGATTAAAAGACTGAAATATGAAACCTAAAAATTTATTACGATACTGCGCCGCAATCTTTTCATTAAGATTTTTAATAGGTGTATTATCTAGTGTGTAAGAACCACTGTCAGCTTCATCAAGCATTCCTAGAATATTGAGCAAAGTAGATTTACCAGATCCAGAAGATCCCATTATGGAAACTAATTCTCCTTCTTTAACAGAAAAATCGATCCCTTTAAGTACGTGTAATGAATTACTTCCTGTACTATAGGATTTATGTAGGTCCTTTATCTCAATCATGGTTAGTGTTTCAAAACGGCTTGAAAAAACAGCTTAATTACTAAGACCATAAAGTTGAGAAGATGTTACTGCAATAGGTAATAATTAAATGTTAATTCACCTCTTTTTTTGTAGTAGAACGGTAAACTAGATAGATAATACCACCTACTAGAATGTAAGGGAAAATCATTAAGTAGGTAATTCCGTTGTTAAGACCTTGCGCGGCTTTCATATCTCCACCGCTTTCTATAACTGCTCGGCACATGGCACATTGCGCTTTCGCGAAAGCGGAACAAAGAAAAATAACGAGAAGAATTACTGACTTTTTCATAACTTAATAATAGGGAAACATGAACAGATAAACGAGCACACCTGTAATAGCCACATACATCCATATAGGGAATGTCCAGCGCGCTATTTTCTTGTGCTTTTCAAATTTTTGAGTCCAGGCAAAAAACATAGTATACAGCACTAATGGCAAGATTATTCCTGACAGTACGATGTGTGTTAAAAGGATAAAGAGATAGACCATTCTTAGTGGTGCTTCCTCAGGATAAGGAACTGGTTCATTACTGATCTTAGAAATCACATAACTCACTAAAAATACAGCAGACAGCAAAAAGGCCGTAGTCATGACTTTTCTATGTGCTTGTTTATTTCCTTTTTTAATTAATGTAAATCCTGTGAATAGCAACAATGCCGTCATCCCATTAATAACTGCGTGAAATAACGGGAATAAACCCGATTCTACTCCTAGAAAATTGAAACGCTGTGGCATGAACATTAACAATACTACAACCAGCGGTACTATAATAGAAATAGCAATTATTATTGCTGGACCTTTCTTTTCAAGAGTACTCATATTACTTATTTAAAAGTGTTTGTGCGTCTTCTATAATTTCTTTGATTTGCGGCTCGATATCATTTCCTGCAACACCATTGTACACCATCATCCAGTTTCCATAAGCATCTTTACGAGATCTTATATTTCCTTCTCTATCTACAAGTGCAAAATTACCACTATGTTCAAATTTGATAAGACTATCCTTGCTTTCACCTACATAAGCGCTGAAACCTTCTCTCGCGAGTTTATAAGTCGCCTCTTTATCACCACGTAAAAAATGCCAAGTACCGTCAATCGCATTATGGCGATTTGCATAATTTTTGAGCACTTGCTGTGTGTCATACACTGGATCTATACTTATAGATAAGACCTTAAAATCCTTGTAGTCTTTTAATTTCTCTTGCACCTTCATAAGATTATTACTCATAGGTGCACAAATGGTAGGACATGAGGTGAAAAAGAAATCTACTACATAGACTTTACCTTTCATGGTTTCATTTGATATGGTATCACCGTTTTGATCTACAAATTCAAAAGCAGGTACTGAATTGAATTTCTTAAGAAATTTATCTGCCACTGGAGCGCGATCTTCTGAGCGATTACTATCTACGACTTTGTCTTTATTGACATAATGGATGATATTAGTCACCGCAAAATATCCAAAGATGACTATTATGATCCCTAAACCTATGTAGTATGGTGTATCCTTAGATTTACTCATCTTCTTGAATTTTTTGATCTCTATTCTTTTTAAAGGCAAAACGATACTCTGCCAGTAACACTCTCATATCATCAATCATTCTTTTATTGAGTTGCGCTGCAGTTTTAGTATTATATCCATAAACAACGCCATCGTCTTCAATTTCATCGTCATCTCGACCTCTTAAATTTCTATCAAGATCGATAACAAATGCATAGTCTGATGAAAGGTCGTCGTTAAGTTTATCGTTTGTTTTAAAGCTATCGTAGAGCGCTTGAACTTGTTGATCTGTTCCTTTTAAGAAATGCCAGTCTTGCAAATCTGTAGTTTCTCCCATTTGTTCCACAATCTGTTCTACATCTTCTACACCAGACTCTGGTAAGATGCTTATTAATTGAAAGGTATTAAATCCATGGAATTTCTTGTAGATTTTCTCGTTAAGGTTAGACACGTAACCTAATCGCCCATAAGGATCTTTTCCTAAGAAGGTGATGATTGTAACACTATCTTTTAATTGAGCGGCTGTTCCTTGAACTAATTGAAAGTCATCAATTTCCTGAACATTGGGCGTTACTATAGGTAAGGTATCAAAATGGTGCTCTCCATTAAGGAAGAATAGATAAGCTACTAATGGTAGTGCAAATAATACCACAATTACGAATTTCTTAGAAAACTCGCTGGTTTGTTTAATTCCTTCGGCTTGTGGAAAATCTGACATAATAGGGTATAAAAAAGGACGGAAAAAACCGTCCTTAGTATGTTATGAATTAGTATGCATTAGAAGTCAAAACTTACAGCTGCATTCTTATAAACTTGGTAGATATATTCTCCTTCTACAAGTAGTATAGCGATTAAATAAATCACTAGAAAAACTCCTGTCCATACCACTGCGCGGCGCAAACCACTTACTTCATCTCTCATGTGCATGAAATCCCAAGTAATGTAGTATGCCTTAACTAAAGTAAGGATAATGAATATCCAGTTTAATAATTTCAATCCTAATACAGATACATTAAGTACATCTGGT
This sequence comes from Nonlabens sp., assembly GCA_023301395.1. GTDB lineage: Bacteria > Bacteroidota > Bacteroidia > Flavobacteriales > Flavobacteriaceae > Nonlabens. The sequence continues at coordinate 2,717 of JALZUY010000311.1, read as the reverse complement.
TTGATATAACCTAGTGCTACTTCTACAATAGTAATAAGAGAAAGGAATATAAGTACACCCCAAATCTTTTGAGTGTTTGACTTGAACTTTAAAAGACCTCTAAAGATCGCTAATTTGTGTTCTGCGTGTCCGTCAGTATGTGCTGCGTGATCTGCCATTTTAATATCTTAAAAAATTATACTAGGTAGAAGAATGTAAATACAAATACCCAAACTAAATCTACAAAGTGCCAGTAGAGACCTACTTTCTCTACCATCTCATAACTACCTCTTCTCTCATATGTACCTAAAAGCACATTGAAGAAAATAATTAAGTTAAACATAACTCCTGAGAATACGTGGAAACCGTGGAATCCAGTAATAAAGAAAAAGAAGTCAGCAAATAATGGTGCACCGTATTCATTCTCTGAAAGATTTGCTCCTTCTACGACTCCTACTGCTTGATTATTTATTTTGAAAAGTGATTCTTCTCTTGAAAGAATTAACTTCTCTGAGGCTCCTGTTTCTGCGTTTACAATAATTTGTTGTGTTCTAATCAATAGATTAGGTTGTGCCGCAAAACCTTTTCTCACTTCTTCAATGGTATAAGTTCCACCTACAGGATCATCTGATTGGTACCAGATCCCTTCACTGTTATCCATAGCATCTGCTGGGCGATCACCTAGAATAGCGATATCCTTTAATGCTACTCTTTCACCAGACTCAGCGTCCAGGAATTGAAGAATTTTTCCTCCTTTAGTTTTTACTGCACCATACTCACCAGCGATAAAGTTTTTCCATTCCCAAGCTTGTGAGCCTACAAATATGAAACCACCTATAACGGTTAGTAATAAATAGAAAGAAACTTTCTTCTTATCCATATGATGACCTGCATCTACTGCAAGCACCATTGTTACCGATGAACCGATAAGTATAAAAGTCATTAATGCTACATAGAACATGGGCGCATCAGTACCGTGTAAAAACGGAAAGTGATTAAACACCTCATCTGCGAGTGGCCATTCTTCTATAAACTTAAATCTTGAGAAACCGTATGCGGCTAGAAAACCTGTGAAGGTTAATGCATCCGACAAGATGAAAAACCACATCATTAATTTACCATAGCTGGCGTTAAGTGGTCTTGATCCACCACCCCAAGTTTGTCCTTCAGTACCAGTAGGAGCTACTGTGTTATCCATAATCTTTAATTAAAAATAATGTGTTGCAAAAGTACTCTAAAAAATGTCTTTTGCAAAGACTAAAAACAATAGTAAGTATATCCATAACACATCTACAAAATGCCAGAATATGGAACCTAACTCAAATCCTAAAATATTTTTTGATGAATACTTGCCTTGAACCGTACGTATAGTCATGATTAACAGAGCAATAAGTCCAGCAACTATATGAGCTAAATGAGCTACAACAATCACATAAATAAACGATGCGTTTACACTACTACCTTGACCAGTTAAAAATATTTTTTTATTTACTAGATTATCAAACCCTTCAAACTGCATGTAAACAAAAATGCTACCTAGAATAAACGTAACAACAGTCATTATAGTTGCACTATTTTTGTTATTGCTTAGAATAGCTTTTTTTGCAAGGAACAAAGTCAAGCTACTTAACAAAATCAATCCTGTACTCCAGAAAAACTCTTGAGGTAATTCAATCTCAACCCAATCTTTACGTCCACGGCTTACCACATAAGCACTAGTTAATCCAGCAAACATCATAATTAAGCTCACAATTGCAAACCACATCATTTGTTTTTTGGATCGTGCTACTTTCTCTACGTGTGTTAATTCTATTTCTTCCATCATCTATCTTAAAAATTTATCAACCACATAAATAATCTGAATCAATGTGATATAGCTTACACTTACAAGCATTAATTTCCTAGCTACTTGATTTGTACGTTCTTTAAATAACTTAATTGCATAATATAAGAACCATAACCCTAAGGCTCCAACAAGAACAGCACTTATCCATGTCATATACAAGCTTCCTGTAATACCAAAGGCTGGAATGAGCGATATAGCAATAGTCCATATCGTATATAATATAATTTGAACCGCAGTTCCTTTATCAGCATCACCAGTAGGTAGCATTTTAAAGCCACCTGCCTTATAGTCGTCTTTGAGCATCCATCCTATCGCCCAGAAGTGAGGAAATTGCCAAAAAAATTGCAACATAAACAAGGTACCAGGTTCAATACCGAAACTTCCACTTGCTGCTACCCAACCTAACATATAAGGAATCGCTCCAGGAAAAGCCCCTACAAAAACACAAAGAGGTGTTCTTGTTTTCAATGGCGTATAAACTAGGGCATATAGAACTATACTTAAAGCTCCAAAAAATGCGGTAGCAAAATTAATAAGATATAAAATATAGATCCCGCTCAATGCCATCATGAAACCATACATCAAAGCTGCAGAAACACTAATACGTCCTGTAGGTAAAGGTCTATTTTGCGTTCTTTTCATAAGCGCGTCTAGATCTTTCTCTATAATCTGGTTAAATACATTTGAAGAACCTACTAAAAAGTAACCGCCGACTATGAGCATAAGGATCACTTTCCAATCGTAATCATCGGCACCTAAAAAATATCCTGCGATAGAGGAGAACACAACAACCACAGACAGTCTCGGTTTTGTGAGTTCTATAAGGTTCTTCACCATGCTTGGTGATTTTTCTATGGCATTTACTTCAGTCAAAAAGCTATTTTAAGTAGAT